>JBOHBL010000436.1:0-3899 GCA_050698295.1 Rubrobacteraceae bacterium
GTGGTCCTGACCGTCACCGTCATCGCGGCCCGCAAAATCTCCAACGGCCGCCAGTAGAAAGCCCCGAACCTGACGCACGTCCACTTCCAACCCGTCGGCGGAGCGGCGGGCGACATGACCCTCGCCAGCCTCGTCTCCGCCGGAGCGGATGTGAGCGAGGTGAAAAACCTCCTCGAACGTCTCGGGGTCGCGTTCACCCTCGAAGTCGAGTCCGTCGAAGTAAACGGCGTGGGGGCTTTGAAAGCGAGAGTCGAACACCCTCGCGAACACATCCACCGAACTTTTCGAGACATCCGGCGCATGATCGAAGCCGCAAACCTCCCCCAACGCGCCGCGTCAAGGGCGACCGAAGCCTTCCGCCTCCTCGCCGCAGCCGAAGGGAAAGTCCACGGCAAAGACCCCGAAGAAGTCGAGTTCCACGAAGTCGGCGCCGTCGATTCGATAGTGGACGTGGTCGGAAGTTGTCTCGCCCTTGAACTCCTCGACGCGGAAACTATCACGTGCGGCCCGCTCCCGATGGGAAGCGGCGTGGTGAACGTGGCGCACGGTCCTCTTCCCATCCCCGGCCCCGCCACCCTCGAAATCCTAAAAGGCTCTCGAATCCACTGGCCCGACGAGCCAGGCGAAATGACCACACCGACCGGCGCGGCGCTCATGCGGTCCTTCACCGGCGGAGACTTCACCGACGCCGCCCCGCCCACGACTTTGAAATCCGTTGGCTACGGCGCGGGAACGATGCGCTTCGAGAGCGTCCCGAATCTCCTCCGAGCCGTCGTTGGAGAACTCGAAGGCGCGTCCGGCTCCATCGAAGTCTGTGAAGCGAACGTGGACGACGCTTCGGGAGAGATGCTCGGGGCGGCGGTGGAAAAACTTCTCGTCGCCGGCGCGCTCGATGCCTGGCTGGAGCCGATCTTCATGAAGCGAGGGCGAGGCGCGTACAAAATCTGCGCCCTCGTCAAGAGTACGGACAAAGAACACCTCTCCCGACTCATAATGCGCGAGACGGGAATCCTCGGAGTTCGCCATTATCCGGTCGGTCGAACCGTCGCCGAGAGAAGAACCGTCACGGTCGAGCTTCCCTACGGAGAATGCCGGGTAAAAATAGGCGGCCTCGACGGGGAAGACTTCATAGTCTCGCCCGAATACGAAGACGCGGCGAGGCTGGCGAAAAAAGAGAGCCTTCCGCTTCCAAAAATCTACGCGGACGCACGGAACGCCGCGCGAGAAAGCCGGAAGTCGGGGTAAAGATCGCGAATCGAAAAACTCGACTCGCGAGAACATCATCGCGCCACCAAAGGCAAAGGAAAAGCCGGGCCAAAAAGCCCGGCCATCATACAAGAGCTTTCCGTTCGGTCCTTAGGCGGGGTTGACGTTGACCGCCTGCATCCCCTTTTTGCCCTGGGCCGCCTCGTAGGACACTTTCGCGCCCTCTTCGAGGCTCTTGAACCCGCCGCCTTCTATCCCCGTGTAGTGGACGAAGAGGTCCTCGCCACCGTCATCGGGAGAAATGAAGCCGTAGCCTTTCTCGTCGGAAAACCACTTCACCGTTCCTTGGGCCATTTAAAGCGCCCGCCTTTCTCTTCCGGGGCTTCAACAAAAAAGCGCCGCCTCAAGCTTCGAGGCGACACCAATCAGTCTCAGCCCTCTTACTAACTGCACCCCAAACTTTACCCCAAAACGTCGCCGTCTGCACGTTTTTATTCCGGAAACTCAGAATCCAGCAGTGCCGCGCAGTTTTCGTAAACCTCTACGGCCCCCGCCTCCCGGAGCTCTTCTTCGTCGAAAGTCCCGCCCGTGAGGACCGCCACCGTCCTGATACCGGCCTCGCGCGCCGCCTTCACGTCCCAGACCGCATCGCCGACCGCGACGGTCTCCTCGGCTGAGACGCCGGCCTTCTCCAGCGCGAGCTCGAAGATGTCGGGAGCGGGCTTGGAGTTATCTACGTCGCTGGAGTTGACGATGCCGAAGAGCTTTCCCTCCGTTTCTAGCTGCTCCTTATATTGCTCCAGTTCTTCGGGCTTCGCGCTGGTCACGAGCCACACCTGATAGCCGCGTTCGGCGAGGCTGGCTATGAGTTCCTTCGCGCCCGGCAGCGGATGGCCGCGCGGCTGAAGCTCGGCGTATATTTCTCCGTGAAGCTCGTCCACTTTGTTTATCGCGTCCTCGTCTTCGACGAACTCGGGGATGAGCTTGTCGGAACCCTTGCCGATCTGACGGTGCAACTCGGCCCGTACCGCTCTTTTCCCCACGGCCTCCATCGCCCGCGCCCACGCCTCGACATGCAAATAGTTCGTGTCCATGAGCGTCCCATCCACATCCAGCACGACCGCCTTCGCCAAAACAAGACCCTCCTCTTCAGAACTCGACTTCTGGCATAAAATACCCTCATGAGTGACACACGAACCACCACGACTGGATACGAAGCCCTGAAAACAGGCGCGGCCATCGTCTTTCACCCCGGCAAGACCATCTTCCGGCTCATCGGGAAAGACCCGGCAGGGATGCTCAACGCCATCCTGACGAACGACATGCCGGAAGATAAAAGCCTCGGGACATACGCCCTCCTCCTCAACCCGAAAGGTCGCATACAAACGGATTTGCGCGCTCTCAAAGATGGAGAAGACATCCTCATAATCACCGAACCCGAAGGAGCGGACGCAGCGCAGGACATCCTCGGTCGTTACGCTCCTTTCTCACGAGTGAAGGTGGAAGGCGCGCCAATGAGCATCCTCGGACTCTACGGGCCGCGAGCGAAAGAGCTTCTCGACCTCGAACTCGCTGAGCATGAGGGCAAAGAGGTGGAGATCGGAGGCGCGAAAGTCCTCGCCGTCGGCGTCGCGGTTCCCGCGCCGGGCTGTGATCTCATCGTCCCCGAAGAGAACCTGGCCCCCGTTCGCGATCATCTCCTGAACCTCGGAGCGACGCGGGCGACCACGGACGACTACGAAACCGTCCGCATCGAAGCCGGAGTCCCTCGCTTCGGAGCGGACATAACCCCGGAGAACTTCCCCAACGAAGCGGGCATCCTCGACCGGGCCGTCAGCTTCCAGAAAGGTTGCTATCCCGGCCAGGAGACCGTGGCGAGGACGCACTACCGCGGACAGCCGAATAAGAACCTCCATCGCTTCGTCATCGAGGGAGAAGCTCTCGATCCCGAAACCTCCATCCTCCAAAACGAGAAAGAGGTCGGAAAGATAACGAGCGTCGCCCCGCTACCCGTGAACGGCGAGACCTTCGCCCTCGGGTATCTCAAACGGAAGGCGGCCCCGGAAGGAGACCTCCGAGCCGGGAATGCCAGACTCGCGGGCGAGGGGCTTTGTTGATCGGATAGGGAAAACGCATGTCCAAAAACAACGACACGCTCTCGCCGGAGGAAAGAAGCAAAGTCATGAGCCGTGTCCGCAACAAGGACACGAAGCCCGAGATGCGCGTGAGGCGCATGATCCACGCGATGGGATACCGCTACCGCATCCACCACGGCAGACTCCCCGGAAAGCCCGACCTCGTCTTCCCCGAGCGCGGAAAAGTCATCTTCGTCCACGGCTGTTTCTGGCACAGGCACGAGGATTGCAAACGCTGCCGAATCCCCAAATCCCGGCCCGAGTACTGGATCCCAAAGCTGAAGAAGAACAAATCCCGCGACATGGAAAACCAGAATAAACTTCGCGAGATGGGCTGGGACGTCCTCGTCGTCTGGGAATGCGAGACCGAAGAGGCGGCGGGTCTTCCGAACCGCATAATGAGCTTTCTGGAGGACTTCGAGTGAGGTCGGTGGAGCTTTTCGCCGGGGCGGGGGGACTCGCGCTCGGAATATCGGAGGCGGGGTTCGAGCATGAGGCCGTGGTCGAATGGGATCGCCACGCGTGCCATAACCTCCGCGAAAACCAGAAGAGCGGAAC
>JBOHBL010000437.1:0-6226 GCA_050698295.1 Rubrobacteraceae bacterium
CGATACATCGACCGGCCTGAGTATACTAGGTTGTGCCCCGAAAACGTCCCGCCGGACAACCTGATTCTATCGCCGCGCCACCTTCTCCAAATCACTCAATTGAGTGATTTTCGGCTATTGAAGCGAAGTTTCCGAGACCGCCGCGCCGGCTTTACGCTGGTAGCGTTATGCGATTCCCGAGCGGAACTCCACAGTTTCTAACTCGCGTCGGCGGCTTTTTCGGTGTCCGGTCTCACACGCGCAGCCGGTCGCGGACCATCTCCGGCGGTAGTCCCGCGAGGAACGGCCCGGCCTTCGGCCCGCTCTTCCTGCCGATGAGCACGGCGTAGATCGCCCCAAACGCCCGCTTCGGCTTGACACCGAGGTCCATGGCCGTCGAATAGAGCATGTCCTGAAGCGCTTCGCCATCGATCCGCCCGTCGAGCTTTTCGGCGACCTCGGCGAGATACCGCTTCTGATCCTCGTCGAGACCGCTCGCGGCTTCTCTGGACTCCTCCGGACTCAGTATCTTGAGCTTCATCGCTTCCGGCGCCCACTTCTCGGCCCAGTTCCGGGCGTAGCGAAGGTCGCGGGCGAGCTTGTCGCGCTCCTCCGTTTCGTACCCGCCGCGACGGAGCATCTTCGCGGCGAGGTCCACGTCGCCCCCGACGGTCTGCGCGACGGTGACGAGGTGCGTGAACGGGACGGGGCGAACCCCGGTCTCCGAACGATACTCGTCCATGAAGCGCGGGAAGCCCTCGCCGAGGTCGAGTTCGAGGGCGCGGGCCGGGTCGCGGCCGAGCATCATCCTTCGCAGGGCGTCCGGGGGCATAATTTCGAGCAGGTCCTCTGGCAAAAGGACTATGCCCTTCGAGCTGCTCATGGCGCCCTGGCCCTTTATGGAGATCCACTCGTACTCGTAGCGGCCCGGCACCGGATAGTCGAAGACCTCGCGGGACATCCTGTCGGCGGTATCCGTCGATCCCCCCCGACTGGTGTGGTCCTTTCCGAACGGCTCGAAGGTCGCGCCGAGCGCCTTCCACCGCGCCGCAAGCTCGACGCGCCACTGGAGCTTGCCCTCCCCCTTCGAATAGTCCGCGACATTCTCGTTGCCCTCCCGGTCCACGAAAACGACTTTGTTCTCCTCCGGGCGGTGTTCGACGACGCGGTTTCCGGTCAGGTTGCCGCTTTCCGCCCTCGGAAGAAACGGCGACCACTCCTCGGACATCTCGCGCCCGCTGACCGCCTGGAGGGTGTCTCGAAGCTCGTCCTTGCGCTCGATAGACTCCCGGATCACGTCGGTGTACACGCCGCTTTCGTACAACTCGTGGGAGCGGAGGACTTCGATATCCATGTCCATTTCTTTGAGAGCCTCCTCGAAAGGGACGAGGAAGTGGCCCGCGTAAGAAGCGTGGCAGCCCTCCGGGTCGGGGATATGAGAGAGGCTGTGACCGAAGTACCGTTCGTAGCTCTTCGGGACGCCGGGCGCGATCTTGCGTAGCGGGTCTACCGTATCGGCGTGGAAGACGAAGCGTACGTCGCCGCCGCGCTCCCGGAGCGCGTTCGCGACCGCTTCGGCGACGAGGACTTCGCGCAGGTTGTGGATGTTGCCGGAGGGGCTGATCCCGGTGACGACCACGTGCGGCCCGTCTCCGAGAGTATCCGCGACCTTCTTCGCCCACTCAGGCGTGTTCATGCGACGCTCCGCCAGGGACTCCTCAGCTTGCGGCTTCGACGTTGACTATCTCGTACTCCGTCGAGCCGCGCGGGGTGGCGACCGTGACTTTCTCCCCGACGCGGCGCCTCAAGACCGCCTTGCCGACGGGAGAGGCGTGGGAGAGCTTGCCGCTCGCGGGGTCGGACTCGTTGGAGCCCACGATCTGGAACGTCCGCTCGGAGCCTTTTCCGCCGAGAGCGCGCAGCGTGACGCGCGTCCCGAGGTCCACGGCGTCCTTGTCCGCCTCGGAGGGGTCCACGACCTTCGCGTTCCGCAAGCGCCTCTGAAGCTCGCTGATGCGGCGCTCGAGAAGCCCCTGCTCGTTTTTGGCGTCGTCGTACTCGGAGTTTTCGGAGAGGTCCCCGAACTCGCGGGCCTGCCGGATGCGGTCCGCTACCTCCTTGCGCTTGACTTCGGTCAAATGCTTGAATTCTTCTTGGAGCTTCGCGAGACCCTCCGGGGTCATCAGCTCCTGGCTCTTGTCTGTCATAAGCCGCGAGATTATACGGGCATGGGTGTTTGATTGTCAATGAATTCAGCCGTTGGCCTTTGGCCGCCGGCTTTCAGCCTCTCATCATCTCAATGAGGCTCCCTCGAACTCGCGAACGCCGGTGAGGTCGGTGAGATTCAGCAGCTCCCCGACTACGCCACACCCCGGTATGTTCATCTCCGGCGCGAGGTCCGCGAGACACTTCAAATTGAAGGCCCGGCTCACGCCGCGATGCGGCACGGTGAGGTCCGGACCCTCGATCTCCTCGTCCCCGAAGAGAAGGAGGTCGATGTCGATGGTCCGGGGCGCCATCTCGCCTTTTTCCTCCCGCCCGAGCGCGGCCTCGACGCCCTGACAATACCGGAGCAACTCCACCGCCGACAACCCGCACTCGACCTCGACCACGCAGTTCAAATAATTCGGGTGCCCCTCGCCGACCTCGACCGGCTCGGTCTCGTAGACCTTCGACGCTCCGACCACGGAGGTTCGAGGACCGAGATCCAACGCGGCGACGGCAGAACGCAAATATTGCGGCCGGTCCCCGAGGTTGCTCCCGAGGCTCAGAAAGGCGCGGGTCACCTCAGATGTTCTCGAAGGCGGCGGCGACTTCCAGAGCCTCCCTGTTCGCCTTCACGTCGTGGACGCGGAATAGCCTCGCTCCGCGCTCGTAAGCCAGAACGCTCGTCGCGACGGTCCCGAAGACGCGGTTGCCGGCGTCCTCCTCACCGGTGAGCTTTCCGATGAAAGTCTTTCTGGAAGCTCCGATCAGAACCGGGAACCCAAGCCCGGATATTTCTCCGAGGTTCTTCAGCAACAGCAAGTTATGCTCCAGCGTCTTCCCGAACCCGATGCCGGGGTCGACGATGATGTGTTCGGAAGACGCCCCCGCCGAAATAGCCCGCTCCGCCCTCTCGGAGAGAAACTCTTTGACCTCCTTCACCACGTCGTCGTAGCGGGGGTCTTTTTGCATCGTCTTCGGCTCGCCCTTCATGTGCATGAGAACGACTGGACAATTCGCTTCCGCCACGAGCGAAGCCATCCTCTCGTCGCCGCGCATGGCGGTCACGTCGTTTACTATTTTCGCTCCGGCTTCGAGCGCGGCTTCGGCGGTCGAGGAGCGATACGTGTCTATGGAGACGATTGCCTCCGGTCTTTCGGCGATTATTTCCTTTATCACCGGGACGACGCGGCGGCGTTCCTCGTCGGGGGAGACGGGGTCGGAGCCTGGGCGCGTGGACTCGCCCCCGACATCTATTATCTTCGCTCCCTCGTCGAGCATTTCGAGGGCGTGACGCACCGCCTTCTCCGGGTCGAAGAAGTCGCCGGAGTCGGAGAAGGAGTCTGGGGTGACGTTGAGGATGCCCACGATGACGACGGGGCCGGGACCAGAAATTCGGTCTCCGGCCCCGTTGGTGAACCCGGTTGGCTGGGTTCGGGCCACTAATCCTCGTGGCCGTTGCGGTGCGGCGTTTCGGTTCCGATGCCGGGCCTGTCCACCGCGTATTCCTCGATCAGACGCTTCAGGTGGTCGGCGTCGACGGTCTCGTGTTCGATCAACTCGGCGGAGAGCTTGTCGAGAAGAGCGCGGTTTCGGATGAGGAGGTCTTCGGCGGTATCGTAGGACTCATCGACGATGCGCCGGATCTCGCGGTCTATCTGGAAGGCGATCTCATCTGAATAGTCCGGCGCGGAGTTGAAGTCGCGCCCCATGAAAACCTGGCCGTCGGAGTTGCCGAGCGCGATGAGCCCGAGCTTCTCGCTCATGCCGTAGCGCGTGACCATCGCCCTCGCCGTCTTCGTCGCCCGCTCGATGTCGTTCGACGCGCCGGTCGTGATCTCATCGAAGATGACCCTCTCGGCGGCCCTCCCGCCGAGCATCATCGAGAGCTGGTCCATCATCTGAGACCGGCTCATCATGAACCGGTCCTCCTCCGGCAGGCTCATCGTCACGCCCAAAGCCTGCCCGCGCGGGATGATGGAAATCTTGTGTACAGGGTCGGCGTTTGGAAGCAATGCTCCCACGATGGCGTGTCCGGCCTCGTGGAAGGCGGTGATCTCCTTCTCCCTGTCCGAGATGAGGCGGGTCTTTCTTTCGGGCCCGGCGATGACGCGGTCCACGGCCTCTTCCATCTCGATCTGCCCGATGACTTCCTTGTCGTGACGCGCAGCGAGCAACGCCGCCTCGTTGATGAGGTTGGCGAGGTCCGCGCCGGTGAAGCCGGGAGTCCCCTTCGCGACGGTCGAAATATCTATGTCGTCGCCGAGCGGCTTGCCCCTGGAGTGGACGCGCAGGATCTTCTCCCGCCCCGGATAATCGGGCCTGTCGACCACGATCTGCCGGTCGAAACGTCCGGGACGAAGCAGGGCGGGATCCAGAATATCCGGGCGGTTCGTCGCGGCGAGCATGATGATCCCGGACTTCGAGTCGAACCCGTCCATCTCCACGAGGAGCTGGTTGAGAGTCTGCTCGCGCTCGTCGTGACCGCCGCCGAGTCCGGCGCCGCGCTGGCGTCCGACGGCGTCGATCTCATCCATGAAGATGATGCACGGGCTGTTTTGCTTCGCCTGCTCGAAGAGGTCCCTGACGCGGCTCGCGCCGACGCCGACGAACATCTCCACGAAGTCCGAACCCGAGATCGAGAAGAACGGCACTCCGGCCTCTCCGGCGACCGCCCTCGCCAGCAGCGTCTTGCCCGTTCCGGGCGGCCCGACGAGGAGCGCGCCTTTTGGGATCCTGGCTCCGAGTTTCTGGAACTTCTGAGGAGATTCGAGGAACTCCTTGATCTCGGTGAGCTCCTGCACGGCTTCTTCCGCGCCGGCGACATCCGAGAACGTGACTTTCGGCTGGTCCTGGGTCATGCGCTTGGCCTTGCTCTTCCCGAAGCTCATCACGCGGTTTCCGCCACCCTGCATCGTGCTCAGGAAGAGCAGGAAGAAGAGAACGATGAGGAGTATCGGGCCCAAAGTGCCGAGCAGCGTCAGCCAGAAGCCGGTGTTCTGAGGGTCGGTGGTGAATGGAATGTCCTGCTCGTTGAAGACCTGAGCGATATCATATTCGGTGGGATACGAGTACTCGAACTGCCGACCGCCTTCGAGCGTCCCCTCGACGGTCTGGTCCTGGTCGAGGACCATCAAGGCGCCTTCTTCGCCTTCCGGGATGTTGGTCCTTATGTCGCCGCTCTGTACGGCCTCCTGAAACTCCTGGGAGTTGAGGGTCTCGATGTCCGTGTCGCCCGCGGAGAGGACCCGGATGAGGATCACCGCGAACACCATCAGGAGGATGAAATACAGCAGTCCGCCGCCTCTTAAGATTCTACCCAACGATCTTTACCTCTCGTGAATACGTTAGAAACACCGGGATTATACTATCCCCCAGGACTTCGGGAGCGTGAGCTGTGACCCGGAGGAAATTTCTCTCACGTAACTTTAACTTCGCCGCCGAAGACTTCGGGCTTGAGCACGCAGATATCCGGGAGGTTCCGGTAGGCTCCGGCGTAGTCGAGGCCGTACCCGACGACGAACTCGTCCGGGATCTCAAACCCGAGGTACTTGACGTCGATGTGGACTTTCCGGCGAGAGGGTTTCGTGAGAAGGGCGCATATCTCCAGCGAGGCGGGCTTTCTGGCGAGCAAGGCCCGCGTCAGATACGAGAGCGTCAAACCCGTGTCGATGATGTCCTCGACTATGAGGACGTGGCGGTCGGTTATGTCCTCTTCGAGGTCCTTGAGGATTCTCACGACGCCGCTCGAAGAGGTTCCGGCTCCGTAGGAACTTATGTCCATGAAATCTATTTCGCAGGGCAGGTCCACGTTTCGCATGAGGTCGCCGAGGAAGACGACCGCCCCGCGCAGGATGCCTATGAGGAGCGGCCTCTCGCCCCGGTAGTCCTCAGTGATGGCCTCACCGAGTTCCTGGAGCTTCGCCTGGATCTCCTCCGAGGGGATCAGCACTTCCCGCACATCCGGCATCATGCTGGACATCTCTCTCAAACCTCCCGCACCTCCAACCTGAGTATGTTTTCCGTCGCCCCCCCGACCGCG
>JBOHBL010000438.1:0-1940 GCA_050698295.1 Rubrobacteraceae bacterium
CGTTTGGGTCTTGACTACAAGCTCACCGGAGAACAGGGCTTGACCACGACCGCCTCCGGCACCGCAAAAGCCTATTACCTAAGCCTTGACAAGGTAAAAGTCGGCGACATCTTGTTGCGCAGTGTGCCGGCGGCGGTCATCGACGGGGAGTTTCCGCTCAAAGTGCTGCTCGGAAACTCGTTTTTGAACCGGGTGCAGATGACGCGCAACGGCCAAGTGCTGGAATTACACCAAAAGTGAGGCCGGCACACAGACCGGGCAGGCGGGTGGCAGGCGGGTGGCAGGCGGGGTCTCGGGGCAGAATGTTTGCCATTATTTTGATTGCACCAATGGGGAGATCCCATCCTTCGAGATGGGCTGGGTCTGGCGGTTCCCTGATCAGGAGGTCCGCCGATGGCGGCCGCCCCGGCCAAGAAGGGCTAGCAGAGGGAAAAAGTCATGAGTGAGCCGGATCGTTCGGCCGGACTTGCCGTGCTTTGCCGCGTCGGCTCACGCTTTTGCGCGCTCCCGGTCGAGCATGTTGAGGAGACCATGCGGCCCCTTCCCCTGGAGGCGCTCGCCGGTATGCCGCCCTTCGTCCTTGGTCTCTCTATCATCCGGGGCGCCGCAACACCAGTCGTCGATGCGGGAAAGCTGCTTGGGACTGACGAAACCCCACCCCCAGCGCGATTTCTCACGCTCAAAGTTGGCGAGCGGCGTGTCGCGCTCGCGGTCGATGCGGTCGTCGGCGTTCGCGACCTTGCCGCCCAAGCTCTCGAGGACCTCCCACCGCTTCTGCACGAGGCCGGCGCCGATGTCGTCTCGGCGATCGGTACCCTCGACTCTGGTCTTCTCCTGCTTCTTCGAAGTGCTCGAGTGGTCCCCGAGCCCGTCTGGGCAACGCTCGAGTCGGAGGCTCTCGGCCGATGACTGCGACGATCGGCATCGTCGACGTGGAGCGCTTCCGCACGGCAATTGCCCGCCGTCTGGGCCTCCTCTTCGACGAATCCAAGCTGGGTTACCTGGGGGAGGTGCTTGCGCGAAGGACGGAGTCCAGCGGAGGATCCGCCGCGACCTACCTGGACCGACTCGAAAGCCAGGAGCCGCTGCACGCAGAGCTGCGTGCACTTGCGCAGGAGCTGACGGTCTCGGAAACCTACTTCTTCCGTCACCTCGACCAGTTCCGTGCCTTCGCCGAGCTCGCCATTCCTGATCGCCTCTCCGCCCGGGCGGGTGCGCGCAAGCTTTCGCTCCTCTGTGCGGGCTGTGCGTCCGGCGAGGAAGCTTACTCGCTCGCCATCCTCGTGCGAGAGAGGCTGCCTCAACCCGGCTGGGAGGTCTCCATCCGGGCGGTCGATATCAATCCCGCGTCGCTGGAGAAAGCGAAGATCGGGCGCTATTCCGCCTGGGCACTGCGAGAAACGCCCGCCGACCACCAGCAGCGGTGGTTTCGGTCCGAGGGTCGCGAGTGGGTGCTCGATCCCGCGCTCCGGGCCCAGGTCCGATTCGAGGAGCGCAACCTCGTCCACGACGACGCTGACCTCTGGCAGACGAGCAGCTACGACATCGTTTTCTGCCGGAACGTCCTCATGTACTTCACCCCCGAGCACGCGCAGGCACTCGTCGGTCGCATCACGCGATCGCTCGCGCCCGGCGGCACCCTCTTTCTCGGCCACGCCGAGACCTTGCGAGGGCTGTCGCAGGACTATCACCTGCGGCACACGCACGGGACGTTCTACTACCAGCGCAAGGACGTGCTCGAACACACGCCTGTCGACCTCGTTCCGGTCCAGACTTGGCGTCCGCCGGCGAGCGGTCCAGCGACAGATCTCGCCTGGACGGCAACGTGGATCGAGACAGTCCAGCGCGCATCCGAACGGATCCACGCCCTGGCCTCGACGCCGCCACGTCAGTCCGAAGGCGGCGTGGCTTCGCCTGCCGTCGCTGGGCCGCGTCTGGAC
>JBOHBL010000439.1:0-1922 GCA_050698295.1 Rubrobacteraceae bacterium
AACGTGCCGTGGGGGAAAAAGGCGTTCTCCGGCTATCTCGCCGACGAGTCGGAGTGGAAAGACCACGACGCGACCGAGATCGTCCTCGCGAAACCCCTGGAGCATCACATACTCGTGGATCAAGGTCTCGACGACGAATTCCTCGACGAACAACTCTCGCCGGAAGCGTTCGAGGAGGCGTGCGAGGAGTCCGGGCAGCCGCTCACGTTGCGACGCCACGAGGGATACGACCACAGTTATTACTTCATCTCGACGTTCATGGAGGATCACATCCGCCACCATGCCGAAACCTTGAATGGCTGAGTTCCGGGAGAACATTTCGCGGCGGCTCGAAGGTTCCGTCGTCATCCTCGAACCGCTCGAAGCGCGTCACGAAGATGCCCTCTTCGAGGTCGCACGCGACGAACGTATATGGCGCTGGATGCCCTCGTATTCCGGCAGGGACCGGAACGTCTTTCACTCCTGGATGGAACTCGCTCTCGAAGAGGCGAAAACCGGCGCCCGCGTCCCGTTCGCGACGCTCGAAAATCGAAGCGGCAAACCCATCGGAAGCACGAGCTATCTCGCTCTCAGGCCAGAGCATCGCTCGGTGGAGATCGGATGGACGTGGCTCGCGCCGGAATTCTGGAAGACGGGCGCGAACGTCGAGGCGAAGCTGTTGATGCTGGAGCACGCTTTCGAACGGCTCGGTTGTCGGCGCGTCGAGTTCAAAACCGACGCGCGCAACGAGCGTTCCCGAGCCGCCCTCGAAGCCCTTCCGGCGAAGTTCGAGGGCGTTTTGCGCCAGCACATGGTCGTCCGCAACGGCGACAGGCGCGACTCGGCGTATTACAGCGTCGTGGACGACGAGTGGCCGGAGGTGAAGGCGAATCTGCTTCGCAGGCTGGGACGCTAAGTAGCTTCAAGTCATGCTTGATCGTTGGTTGGACGAAATTTGGTCCGATGTCTTCGAGCTGCATTCCGGCGGGACGGTGAAGCTGGCGAGGCTCGTCCACGTCCTCCCGCCTCTCCCCGACTAGCTCCACCTCGATGCCGGCTTCCTCGAAGACTTCCCGGATCGCCGCGTCGTCCGGCAGCTCGTCTTTTTCGATGTGTCCGCCCGGCGGCAGCCACATTTGCAATTTGCGGTGGAAGTGGAGGAGGATTTTTCCATCGTGTACAACGAAGACCGCGACCGTGAAATGTCTTCCGGTGTGTTCGCTTTCCATGCGACAAGGGTACACGAAGGAAGTGGACGGTAGCACAGAGAAGGACATGAGTATCTTCAAGCTGGATCCAAGTGAAGATGTCCTGGGGGTGCGGGCATCCTGCCCGCATGAGCGGAGGCGTGTGTATCGCCCCCAGGATGCCCACGACCCCAGGAAAGCGTCGATCCGCGCCCACCAAACTCGTTTGGAGGTGTTTAGCCTCACGCCATGAGCGACGAACCACTGCCGCCGGAGGCGTTCCGGCGCTACGACGAGGCGCCCGACGAGGAGTTTTATGGCTTCCCGAGGTTCGTGACGCACATAGACGATGCGGCCATCGCCGCCGTCACGCAGCTTTACCGGGAGTTCTTTCCACCGGGCGGCGCGGTCTTGGATCTCATGTCGAGTTGGGTTTCACACCTTCCGCCCGAGATCGAGTACTCCCGGGTGTCCGGCCTCGGGATGAACGAGGAGGAACTGGAAAAGAATCCCCGCCTCGGCGACTTCGTCGTCCACGATCTCAACGCCGATCCCCGCCTCCCATACGACGCCGCCGAGTTCGATGGATGCGGCATATGCGTTTCCATCGACTACCTCACCCGCCCCGTCGATGTTCTGCGCGAAGTCGGGCGCGTCTTGAAACCAAAAGCTCCGCTCATCATCACCTTCTCCAATCGCTGCTTCCCGGAGAAAGCCGTGGCCGTCTGGCACACGCTCGATGACGCGGGACACATG
>JBOHBL010000440.1:0-1062 GCA_050698295.1 Rubrobacteraceae bacterium
GGTGAGGACCGACGAGGACCTGACCCGCAACAACGGCGGAGACACGATCTCCGGCGACGGCGTGGGGGTCCTCGTCAACGACTCGGGCATAGACGGGACCCACGCGGATCTGGAGTACCCTTCGCACGTTGTCCAGAACGTCGAGGGGGCGACGAACCTGAACGCCCTCGACCGCGAGCTTCTACCCGTCACCTGGGTCGAGGACGTACCGAACACCGACGCGACCGGCGGACACGGCACCCACGTCGCGGGCATCGTCGGCGCGACGGGGGAGAGGTCCAACGGAGAGTACGAAGGCGTCGCTCCGGGTGCCGACCTCGTCGGGTACGGCTCGGGCGCCGGGCTGCTCCTGCTCGATGTCCTCGGCGGTCTCGACTACGCCATCACGCATCAGCAGGAGTACGGCATCCGGGTCATAACCAACTCCTGGGGCACCACGAGCGACCGCTGCACCGACGTGGACCCGAAGGACCCGATCAACGTCGCCACCAAAGACGCTTTCGACCGCAACATGGTGGTCGTGTTCTCGGCCGGCAACTCGGGGCCGAAGAAGTGCACCATCACCGGCAACTACAAGAAGGCCCCGTGGGTTATCGCCGCGGCCGCCGGAGACAAACAGAAGGACCTCGCCGAGTTCTCATCCCGCGGCACGAAAGGCGGGGGAGGAACCTTCCGCGTGGACGGCGAGAATTGGACCTGGGTGGACCGCCCGACCCTCACCGCCCCCGGCGTGGACATAGTTTCCACCCGCACCGTCTCTCCGGTCGGCGTCATCGGCGCAGAGGAGGACGTGGAGGGCATCCCGCCGGCGTACCTGCCCTTCTACACCACGCTCAGCGGAACCTCGATGGCCGCGCCGCACGTCGCGGGCACCGTCGCGCTGATGCTGGAGACAAACCCGGAACTCACTCCGCTGGAGGTCAAGAGCATTCTGGAAGACACCGCCACCGGCATGCCCGAGCCCGCCTGGCAGGCAGGAACCGGCTACGTCAACGCCTTCAAAGCCGTGAAAAAGGCCGACCGGTAACGCAAGCCGGATGATGAAAGCGGGGAGATAGGGAG
>JBOHBL010000441.1:0-1007 GCA_050698295.1 Rubrobacteraceae bacterium
GGGCCGACGCCTCGAGCAGCCGGCACTTGACGAGCAAGCCTTCGAGCTTGATCTCTTCCACGTTCCGGATGAGCGAGGGCAGCAGATCCAGCACGTCTTCGGGGTGGCGCATGTCGTACCGCAGCGCCAGGCGCGTGTAGGCCACGTTTGCCAGGCCGGCCTCCTGAGACTGGCCGAGTTTGGTTACATGGCGGTAGCCCGCCTCCGCCCGGTCCAGCCAGCGCGCCGCCTCGGCGTATCGGCCGAGCTGCCGGCAGGCCCCGCCGGCCAGAAACGCCGTCTCGGCCAGGAAGTAGTCGTGCTCGTCGTAGAGGAAACTCCGGCCCCGGCCCGAAGCGCGCTTCTCGCCGGATGCGATGCTGCGGAAGTAGTCCCGCCGAACGTCCTCGAGCCGACGCGGAGCGGAGAGCCAGCGGTAGATCATCTCCGTCTCGATCACGACCTCAGCGGGCGAGACATCGCGCTGATCCCGCAGGAGCCCGCAGATCACCAGAAGCACGTCGGGGTCGGAGAGATACTTTTTCTTGAACTCCTCCGAGCGCTCCTCGATCGGCAGGCCCAGGTACTCCCTCGCCGACAAACGCCACCCCTCGTCGAGAGCGCCCGCCTCCACCGCCGAGACGAAGGCGAAGAGCTCCTCCTCGAGGGAGCGGGCAGGTTTTCCCGCCGTCTTCTCCGGCCTTCGGAAGGGGAGGACCCGGGCCTCAGACATCCTGCGGATCGTCCGTCAAAGTCTCGAGAGCCAGGGCGAAGCGCTCCCGCGCCACCTCCGAGGGCTCCCGGGCGAGTAGCCGCGCGAGCCGCTCGTCCGGGAGAAGAGAGAGGGTCTGCAGCCGGTGCCGCTGGTAGTCCCGAGCCTCCCGACAGGCTGTGACCAAAAGATCCGGACCCTGGGCGCGGATCGAGAGCCGCTCCCGGGGCGCCCGGAACTTGACGAAGGAGAGGTAGAGGTCCTTCTCCAGCTCGGCCGCCTCGAGCCTGGGGATCGCGTACTCGTCGGTCAGGGC
>JBOHBL010000442.1:0-1094 GCA_050698295.1 Rubrobacteraceae bacterium
GCCGGAGAGGGTCGTCACGGTGGGCTACGTCGACCAGGACGCTGTTTTGGCTCTCGGGTTCGAGCCGGTTGGCGTGCGTGAGTGGTTCGGGGAGTACCCGTACGCCACGTGGCCGTGGGCGCAAGACGAACTCGGCGACGCCACGCCGGAGGTTTTGGGCGAGGCGGAACTCAACTTCGAGCAGATAACGACCCTCGAGCCGGATCTCATCACCGCCGTGTTCTCGGGGATCACCGAGGACGAGTACGAGACACTCTCCGAGATCGCCCCGACCATCGCGCAGTCCGGGGAGTATATCGACTACGGAGCGCCGTGGCAGGAGATGACGCGGACGATTGGGCGCGCCCTCGGACGCGAGGAGCGGGCGGGCAAGCTAGTCGCGGAGGTCGAGGGGCGTTTCGAGGCGGCGAGGGAGGCGCATCCGGAGTTCGAGGGGGCGAGCGGGGTGGTCGCGGGGCCGCTCGGCTCGGACGGCAACCCCCACGCGTACGGCCCCGAGGACGTCCGGGGGCAGTTTCTTACCGCGCTCGGGTTCGAGATCCCCGCCGAAATCGCCGACCTCGCCGGCGAGGAGTCCTTCGCGTCCTTCAGCCGCGAACGCTTGGATCTCCTCGACACCGACGTTTTGGTCTGGCTCATGCCCGAGGAACGCGAAGGGCTCACCGAGGGGCCGCTGTACCAAAACCTCGCCGTTGCGAACGAGGGCCGCGACATCTTCCTCGGGGTGAGCGGCCCCGTCTCCGGCGCGCTCAATTTCAGTACCGTCCTCAGCCTCCCCTTCGCCCTCGAAAACGTCGTCCCGCGCCTCGCCGCCGCCATAGACGGAGACCCGGAGACGGAGGTGGAATCGGCCTCGTGAGCGACGCCGGACTACAAACCCGCGTAAATGTCGTCTACCGAAAGCTCCGCCCCCGGCGGACACGGAACGGGAATGCGACCTTCCCCCGTGAGGTCGCCGCGTTGCCACACGCCGGCCTCGTCGCGGACGTAGTGCGTGACCCATTTGCGATCCTGCGCGACGATGATGTATGCCTTCAGAGAGGGGATGCCCTGGTAGTTGGCGAGCTTCTCGCGGCGGTCGGTCTTCTCGGTGC
>JBOHBL010000443.1:0-3750 GCA_050698295.1 Rubrobacteraceae bacterium
GAGCGGATCGAAGAATTCAATCCGCTCTGCTCAACGGCGCGAGGTCGGGGATGAATATCCTCTCCTCGCCGCCGAACCGCACGATGATCTTTTCGTCAACCGCCTCGACGACTTCCCCGACTCCGAACTTCGCGTGGCGCACTTTTTCCCCCGCTTTGTACGGGACGGAACTCGAGACCGCCCGCTCCATCCCTCTCGACCCTCCCGGCGGCGTCGCGCGGCTCGCTCCCGGCACCGCGCCGGAAATGTATTCGTCGGGGATCTCCGAAAGGAAGCGCGACGGCATCTGGTATTCGCGGTCGCCGCCCCAGCCAGAGCGGAGCTTGGCGTTCGTGAGCGTGAGCGTCTTCATCGCGCGCGTGATCCCGACGTAGGCGAGCCTCCGCTCCTCCTCCAGATTCTGCTCGTCGAGGGAGCGCGCGTGAGGAAACGTTCCCTCCTCCATCCCCACTATGAAGACGTGCGGGAACTCGAGTCCCTTCGCGTTGTGGAGCGTCATGAGGGTGACGCTGCCGCCTCCGGCATCGAGCTGATCCTGCTCCGAATAGAGCGCCTGCTCCTGCAAAAAGCCCTCCAGCGTCGGCTCGGGTTCCATTCGCTCGTACTCGCGGGCGGCGTTTATGAGCTCCACCAGGTTCTCGATGCGCGCTTCGGTCTCGACCGTCTTCTCCGCTTCGAGTTCCGCGCGGTATCCCGACTCGTCGAGGACCGCCGAGATGAGCTCGGTCGGCGCGACCTCTTGCGCGGCCACCCGCCATCCCTCGAAGAGGTCTCTCACTTCCAGACATGCCGTCCGCGCCTTCCCCGATACGCCGGCCTCGGAAGCCTCGGACAGCGCGTCGTAGAGAGATAGCTCATTCCTTCGCGCATGGTCCTGCAATTTCCCGACCGAAGTCGCGCCAAGCCCTCGCTTCGGGACGTTTACGATACGTTCGAGTGAGACGTCGTCGGCGGGGTTGGAGATGACGGAGAGGTAGGCCATCGCGTCCTTGATCTCCGCCCGCTCGTAGAACCTCACCCCGCCCACGATCTGGTACGGAACGCCCTCCCTGACGAGCACGTCCTCTAAAGCCCGGCTCTGAGCGTTCGTCCGGTAGAACACCGCGACATCCGAGAGCCTCTCCCCCGCGTCCCCGAGCTTCTCTATCTCCGAGACGACGAACCGCGCCTCGGCGTATTCGTCGGAGGCGGTGAAAAGACGAATGCCGCCCCCCTCTTCCCCATCGGTCCAGAGTTTCTTGTGCTTCCTCGAAGCGTTGTTCGCCACCACCGCGTTCGCCGCGTTCAAAATGGTCTGAGTGGAACGATAATTCTGCTCCAGCCTCACAACCTTCGCCTCCGGATAGTCCCGCTCGAAGTCGAGGATGTTGCGGATGTCGGCCCCGCGCCACGAGTACACGGAATTGTGTGTGACGATGCCATTCGCGACGAAATTATGAGTTTCTTCGACATCGAGGTCGTAAACGGGATGTTCGAGGATCACTCGCTCGACGGACTCGACGACGTCGTATTCGCCGTCTTCCGTGAACATGACCATTCCCGCCCTCACGGAGCCAGCCGGCACGAATGGAAGTGAGTTCGCTTCTCGCCAACCTCGACTCTTTCCGAGGCGGGCGTGGAAGACGAGATTCACATCGAGGACGCTTCGAACATGTTCCACTACCTCCATCGAGCGACTGAAGTCCTTGTGGCATGTCTCAAAACGCCAGCTTGCGGAATTTTTCTTCGCGGGTCGAACGGAGTATCCGAGGGATCCGAGAGCGGCCTTCCCTTCTTCATCCCGGCCAACCATCGAAATTCGATGCATCGGAGAGGCTCCGCGACGATCTCCGCAAAGCGTGACGACGAGATTTCTCCGCCGCCCGGTGAAACTTTGCGGACGGTAATGAGGATGCTCGGGGTGGAGTCCCATCTCCGCCAGAAGACTCGTCGCGCTCCCCTCCGTATCGAAAAGGGAAAAGACCCGCTTTATTTGAGCCTCATCATGAACGAGTCCGTTTTTGCTTCCACCTTTTCGCGGCACGAAAGGCAAAGTCGGGATGCGGTGGCGCAAGGAGAGAACCATCTCCTCCGCGCGAGCCTCACTCTCGGAAGCGTGAGTCGAAAGAACCCATACCGCGTCTCCATGTTCCTGTCGGCAAC
The DNA here is from genome assembly GCA_050698295.1 of Rubrobacteraceae bacterium. GTDB lineage: Bacteria > Actinomycetota > Rubrobacteria > Rubrobacterales > Rubrobacteraceae > JACCWD01. Next base: position 2,143 of record JBOHBL010000443.1, read on the forward strand.
GTTGCTCGAAGCCGACCGTCGGCTTCGCACGTCCCTTCGTATAAACCTGAGAAGTGCCGAGCCGAAATCCGATGTCTTTCCTGTGCATCAAATACGTGAAGTGCGTTTGCGGCGTCAGCCCGAGACGATACCCCGCGAAGTGCATATGCTCCGGCGTACTCACGAGTTCGCCGCCCGACCCCATGACGATCCGAACTCCGTCCGTCCGCTCCCTTTTCGCAACCCCCGAAACTCGCGAAGCCCGAAAGTCCCCACTTCCATAAGCCGAAAGAACCTCGTCATCCGGCTCGATCTCTTCGATGCGCTTCTCCGTGCCATCTCCCATCGCGACCATCGTGCCTTCGGCGAGGCATTGATCGTCATCCCCGACGACGCACAAATTATGATGCGCCTCGGCGAGCACGTTCACGAGGCGGTACTGGGCGTGGTTCGTGTCCTGATACTCGTCCACGTGGATATATTTGAAACGTTTTTGGTAACGTTCGCGGACTTCGGGGAAGAGTTCGAGGAGGGCGACGGTCTGCATGATGAGGTCGTCGAAGTCCATCGCGTTGTTCTCGTACAGGCGCTGCTGATAGAGGTTGTACACCTCCGCCACGTTCTCGGCGATGTATCCCTCGGTCGCCCGGAGATAGTCGTCCGCCGACATGAGTTTGTTTTTGGCATCGCTTATCTGCGACTGGAATGAGCGCGGGTTGAAACGCTTCGGGTCTTTGCCAAGTTCGATTATGCACCGTTTCACGAGCCGGACTTGATCCGCCGAGTCGTAAATGGTGAACTCCCGCTTGTACCCGAGCTTCTCCGCATGCACACGGAGTATGCGGGCGCAAAACGCATGGAAAGTCGAGACCCACATCTTCCGCGATTCCGGCCCGACGAGAAAAGCCACCCTTTCTTTCATTTCGTTGGCGGCTTTGTTCGTGAAGGTTATGGCGAGGATTTCATCCGGGGCGGCGAGTATTTGGTCCAGAATATGGGCGATTCGGTGCGTCAAAACCCGTGTCTTTCCGCTGCCGGCTCCGGCGAGTATGAGGAGCGGCCCTTCGGTGTGGCGGACGGCGTCTTGCTGACTCGGGTTTAGCGATTCGAGAAGCATCGGGGGCGAGTATAGCAGCGTGTGGAGACTTGTTTTTCGCTCGCTCTCCGGTTTGTGGACAACCGGCCCGGAGGGATCTAAGATGGTTCTCAAGAACCTTCTCGCAGGAGACAGCCATGCGGCGACTGGCAGCCGTCTCGCCGGAATATGCCCCGGCATCCATGAACAACCTCCCCTTTGAGCTGACGAGCTTCGTCGGTCGGGAGATGGAGATGGCCGAGGTGGAGGGTCTGCTCGGCGGCGCCCGCCTTCTGACGCTCACCGGGCCGGGAGGGGGCGGCAAGACGCGGCTGGCGCTCGAAGTCGCGAGGGATCTCGCCGGGGGTTTCGAGGATGGAGCGTGGCTTGTGGAGCTGGCCTCGCTCCCCGATCCCGCGGGCGATCGCTTCGGCGCTGGATGTCAGGGAGCAACCGGGCCATCCTTTGACGGAGACGCTCACGGACCATCTCCGCTCCAGAGACGTGTTGATCGTACTCGACAACTGCGAGCATCTCGTTGAGGCGTGCGCGGA
>JBOHBL010000444.1:0-5574 GCA_050698295.1 Rubrobacteraceae bacterium
CCTTATCCATCTCTATCGCCTTTCGAGTAGACACACCGCCTGCGCGGCGATTCCCTCTCCGCGGCCCGTGAAACCGAGGCGTTCGCTCGTCGTGCCGCGCACCGTGACTCGAGAGGGGTCCACGCCGAGCGCATTCGCCAGGTTCCTTCTCATCTCTTCTCTATGGTCCCGTATCTTCGGTCTCTCGCAGACCACGACCGCGTCCACGTTTGCCACGCTCCATTCTTCCCCGATGAGTCCTCCCACCCGGCGAAGCAATTCTATCGAGTCGGCGTCTTTGTATCGCTCGTCGGTGTCGGGGAAGTAGTGTCCGATGTCTTCGAGGCCGGCGGCCCCGAGGACGGCGTCGGTTATGGCGTGGGAGAGGACGTCGGCGTCGGAGTGTCCGGTGAGACCTCGCTCGAAGGGGATGTCCACCCCGCCGAGGATGAGTTTTCGCTCCGAGCCCTCCGGGGCGAAGGCGTGAACGTCCACTCCCAGTCCGACCCTCAGCGCGCCGCTCCACGTCTCGTCCGGCTCAGGAAGTCCCGGCGAACGCCGCCGAAGTAGTCGTCGTGGCCGTCGCGTGAGATCAGGATGGCTTCGGCCAGGATCACGTCCTCCGGCGAGGTGAGTTTTATGTTCGACCTCTCGCCCATGACCAACCTGACTTCTCCCCCCACTCGCTCGACGAGACAGGCGTCGTCGGTGGCGAGGCGCAGCTCCTCTTCGGGGGCCTCGAAGATCCGCCGCAGCAATCCCAATCGAAAAGCCTGCGGCGTCTGGACGGCGCGGAGTTCCGAGCGGTCGAGGGTTTTGGCTACGGAATCGCCTCTTGCCACCTTGATCGTGTCGGAGACCGGTAAAGCGGGTATCGCCCCGTCCGCCCCGCTCTCGACGGCGCCGACGATGCGCCCGATGAGCTTCGGCGTGACGAGGCAACGAGAACCGTCGTGGATCAAAACTATGGTCTGCGGGTCTTCGTCGCAGAACGAGAGGCCGCTCTTCGTCGAGAGCGCGCGGCTCTCGCCCGGCTCGGCGCACCCGGCGTACTTGTCGATACCGTGGTCGCGCGCGAGGGCAGATATCCTCTCTTCGTTCCCGACGGCGTAGATCCTCTCCACCTCCGGCGACCGCTGGAAGGCGCTCAACGTGTGGAGCAACGCGGGACGCCCGAGCAACTCGATGAACTGCTTCGGACGGCCCATCCGGGAGCCAACGCCCCCGGCGAGAACGAGCGCGACGGCTCTCGTCACTGCGGGACTTCTCCGGCGGTCTGGGCGCCCTGGCGCTCCAGGGCCCGGTGGATGGCCCGCGCCCGCGCCTGTCCCACGCCCTCGACCTCGTCGAGTTCATCCTCCGAAGCGTCGAGGAGGGCGTTGAGAGAGCCGAACTCCTCGACGAGGTTCCCGGCGACCTTGCGAGGAAGGCGAGGGACCTGGGCGAGCTGCCGGTAGCCGCGAGGCTTCACGAAGAAGTCCTCGATCTGGCCGACCGACCCGTAACCGAGTATGCGCGTGATCTCCATGGACTCCGACAACTCCGACGCCGGCGCCTTCTTCAACTCTTCCCTGACCTGCTTCGGGTTCATTCCATCTTCGACGTAGTCCCTGAGCAGGGCTTCGTACTGCTTCGGCACCTGGTAGAAAGCCTCGCCGAGCTGCATCTCCACCAGCCGTCCCTCGCTGCCGAGCTCCCGCACGTACGCTTCTATCTCCTCCGCGATCCTGACCGAATACTCGAAGGTCCCCACCGCCCCGACAACCTCCCGCAAGGTGACGGCCCCATCGTACTCGTGAAGCGTCAGGACGCGCGACTCGTCCCTCAAACGCCGGATGAACTTGTCCAGCGTCGCCAAAGCGGAGTTCGCCTTGTTCAAGACGACCCCGATGTCTTCGAGGACGTGAGGCCCGTAGGAACCCTGGTAGAGGCTCACCACCCTCCGGCGCTCTGAGACGGCGACGACCAAATCGCCGGTCTGGGTCGCGGTGCGGTTGGCGGCGCGGTGGCGCATCCCGGTCTCGTGGGACTCGATGGTCGGATCGGGGTTGAGGTGGACGTTGGCGTAGTTGATCGTGTTCAGGTCCGGGGAGACGACGATGGCGCCGTCCATCTTCGCCAGCTCGTAGAGGCGCATCGGGGCGAAATCCACCTCGATCTTCATCCCCCCCGACATGATGCCCATCTTTTCGAGCTTCTCGGGCTCAGCGATGACGATGAGCGCCCCGTTCTGAGCCCGGATGATGTTCTCGATCCCCTCCCGAAGCGCCGTGCCCGGCGCGACTATATCGAGCGCCTTCGCGATCTCCTCCGGCAAATGCCTCCGCGCGGGACTCATAACAACGCCACCGCCACAGCCTCTTCCAGCGTCCTGACTTCCAGCAAATTCCCCTCTTTTCCGACCCGCCCGCGACCTTCCGCCACAGACGTTCTATCTGTTGAATTAGATGCACTCTCCGGCTTCATTATACGTCCGAAGCCCATCTTTAGAAGCTCCGACGCCCGCCTGTCCGCCCCCGGCACGAACCGGATGTCCCCGGTGAGCCCGACCTCCCCAAAGCAAGCCGTCCCTTTGCCGACCGGTTTATCCCGCAGAGCCGAAGCGATGGCGAGCGCCACCCCGAGGTCCGCCGCCGGCTCCTCGACCCGAACCCCGCCCGTCACGTTGACGTAGACGTCGCAGTCTGAGAGATTCAACCCCGCCCGCCGACTCAAAACCGCGCACAGCATGTTCACCCGCCCGTTGTCCAGACCGTTGGCGACGCGACGAGGAACAGCCAGCGGACTCGGAAGAACCAAACTCTCTATCTCCACGAGCATCGGACGAGTGCCTTCGAGGAGGCAAACCGTGACCACGCCGGAGGGCATGTCCCCTTCCCGCTTCGAGATAAAGAACGCGGAAGGGTCTTCGACCTGTTCCATACCGCGGCTCGTCATCTCGAAGACCCCGATCTCATTGGTCGAGCCGAAACGGTTTTTCAGAGCGCGAAGCACCCGAAACGCCTGAAAGCGGTCCCCCTCGAACTGAAGCACGGTGTCGACCATGTGTTCGAGTACACGCGGACCCGCGATCGAACCATCCTTCGTCACGTGCCCGACGAGGACGATGGCGATGCCCTCGCTCTTCGCCAGCCGCATCAACCTGGCCGCGCATTCGCGCACCTGTCCGACCCCGCCCGGAGCGCCGGTGAGTTCCGGCGAATAGAGAGTCTGAATGGAGTCGACGACCACGACCTCCGGCCTCTCCTGCAAAATCGTCGCCTCGATGATGTCCACGTCCGTCTCGGAGAGTACCCGGAAGCCAGCGTCGGCCACGCCCAATCTCCTCGCGCTCATCGCGACCTGTCTTGGAGACTCCTCGCCGGAGACCATGAGGCACTTTTCGCCGAGCTTTCCCATGACCTGCAATAACAACGTACTCTTCCCGACGCCCGGCTCTCCGCCGACGAGGACCATCGAGCCCGGCACGACGCCGCCGCCGAGGATGCGGTCCAGTTCTTCGATGCCGGTGCCGGTACGTCCCTTCCCGTCGGAGGAAGACACCTCGCTCAAAGAGAGAGTCTTTTTGGCGGAACCTCTTCCGCTCCGCTCCTTCGAAACCCTTCCGGCGAAACCGACGGCTTTCTTGTCCTCTCGCGCCTCCTCGACGAAGGTGCTCCAACCGCCGCAGTCCGGGCATCGCCCGAGCCACTTCGGTTCCTCGTGCCCGCAGTTCGAGCAGACGTACATGGTCTTTGTCGCCATGAGGTAATTGTACGAGATAAAGAGCGGGGCTCCGACGCACGATGTTAATATGCCCGCGAAATGGGAGAAGGGTTTTCGAGGCCGGTTTATTGGATGCTCGCCGGCTTAATCGCGGCGGTCGTGGTCGCGGCGATAATTTGGTTCGCGCTTTGTCTCAACGACTTCATATTGCGTGGAGAAGGCGTTGTCGTGGGTCGCTTCGACCGAGTCGCGTCCATAAGGATGACCTTCGTTATCTCATTGTGCGTCGCGATCCCTTCGCGGCTGCTCGTGTCTCACTGCCGGAAGATTCAATCATACGCCTCCCCCGCCGAGTTCGTCTTCTCCACGCTTTTCTACGTCTTCCTCTTCTTCGCGATGCTCTGTTTCCTTCCGGCGTTGTTTTCGGGATAGAAACCACACGATCTCGTCCGGAAATCGAGAACGGATAAAATAGATGGCAATAGAGCGAAAGGTGTGAAGAATGAAGTTGAGCGTCGTTCTGGAACCGAGTGAGGAGGGAGGATATACCGTCCACGTTCCCTCCCTGCCCGGCTGCATAAGCGAAGGGGGAACTCAAGAAGAAGCCCTCGCCAACATAAGAGAGGCGATAGAGCTTTATCTGGAACCCGTGGAAGACGACTGGGTTGACGGCGAAGGCGTGACGGTACAAGAGCTCGTCTTGTGAGCCGGAAGGTACCGAGCCTTTCGTACGAGAAAATCATCCGCGCTCTTCAGCGGGACGGATGGATCATCGTGAGGCAACGCGGCAGCCACATTCGGTTGCAAAAGAGAACCGAAGACGAGACGCAAAAGATAACAGTACCCGCTCATAAGCCGGTCAAGAGATCCACGCTTTCGCGCATCCTCAAGCAAGCGAGGATGGATCTCGACCACTTCTCCAACCTTCTCTAGTTCTTCACGGAAACCACGAGCCGGAACCGGTCGTGTCGTCGAGGAGTTCGGTGGCCGCCTCGTAGAAATCGGACGGGACGAGAACGTTCCTCGGCCCGGCGGCGAGGAAATCCGGCGCGTCGAAGCCCGCTCCGCGCTGGATGAGGACGGGGATGTCCGCGCTTCGCAAAATCCCTTCCATCATGAGCGCGCGCGTCTCGTCCGGGGCGGAACCGACCTTGACCCACCTCTCTTTCACGAAGAGGAAGTTTACCGAAATCGAAAGCCGGGGCGTACGATGCGAACGTCCGTATAATTCACTGTGAGCCACAAGGAGAGACGATGCAAAAGCTCGAAAGGATCACACACGACCCGGACGTCATGGGCGGCAAGCCGTGCATTCGCGGCATGAGGGTCACGGTCGGGACGATACTCGGTCTTCTGGCGAGCGGCCACAGCGAGGAAGAGATACTGAAAGCCTATCCTTACCTCGAACCGGACGACATCCGCGAAGCGTTGAGCTACGCGTCATGGCGGCTCGAAGAATTCGAGGCCCGAGTCATGGGTGCTTGAAAATCCTCCTCGACATGAATCTCTCGCCTCTTTGGGTGAAGGCTTTCGAGGAGGAAGGACTCGAAGCCGTCCACTGGAGTACGGTCGGAGACCCCGGAGCGCCGGATCACATTATTATGGAGTGGGCGCGAGCCGAAGGATGCGTCGTCTTCACCCACGACCTCGACTTTTCGCGGCTGCTGGCGTTGACGCGCTCCGAAGGCCCGAGCGTCGTTCAACTCCGTTCGCAAGCGGTGCTTCCCGAAAGCGCCGGACCTCTCATCTTCGCCGCCATCCGGCAACATGGCGAGCTTCTCGAACGAGGGGCGCTTGTCGTTATTGACGCAGCTTCGTCGAGGGCGCGCATCCTCCCGATCACATAAAAAGCCGGAGCGCCCGAATCGGACGCCCCGGCTCAGTTGCTAT
>JBOHBL010000445.1:0-1851 GCA_050698295.1 Rubrobacteraceae bacterium
CCCGCTTGAACCGGACGCCGTCGATCCCGGCGAAGAGCGCGAGCTTGCCCCGGTTCTCCTCCTCCGAGAGCACCGCAACCGCGCCGGCCTGCGCCATCGCCTCGACGATGAGGACGCCCGGCATCACCGGATGGTCCGGGAAATGCCCCTCGAAAAACGGCTCGTTCTGGGTGACGTTTTTTATGCCGACAGCCCGGACGCCCGGTTCCAGCTCCTCGATGCGGTCCACGAGCAGGAACGGGTAGCGGTGCGGTATTAGCTTTCGGATATCTTTCGCCATCAGCGGCGGCTTCATGAGATCACCTCCGCGACCGTCTTCCCGTCGAACTTTTTGTCCTTGAAGTCGCGCAGCATCCGGATCAAAGTGCCTCCCTCTCCGGCCTCGATGACCTCTTCGATCCCGAGTTTCTCGAACTTCTCGACCACGGCGACCCACCGCACCGGAGAGAGCATCTGGTTTTTGAGCGCGAGCCTCACGTCGTCGGCGTTCGTGAGCAACGCCCCGTCCGTCGCGCTCACCATCGGGACTTTCGGATCCCCTATTTCGACAGCCGAGAGCAATACTCCCATCTCCTCTGAAGCCTCTTTCATCAGCGGCGAATGGAACGCGCCCGCGACTTCCAGCTTCACCTTGCGGCCTTTGATCTTCTCGGAAGCCGCTTCCAGAGACTCCGGATCCCCGGAGATGACGGCCTGCCGGGGCGTATTGAAGTTCGCGGCGACGAGAATTCCTCCAACTTCCTCGACGACCCTCGAAACTTCGAACGGGTCCGCGCCGATAACCGCGACCATGCCGCCGGAATTCTTGCTCGAAGCCTCGTTCATCAGCCGATCGCGCTCCGCGACCAGCCTCACCCCGTCTTCGAGCGTGATGCTCCCCGCCGCATGCGCCGCTCCGTACTCGCCGAGCGAATGCCCCGCCACCACGTCCGACTCGACACCACTCTCGCGCAACTCGTAAAACAGGCCCACCGAGTTCGCGAACACGGATAGCTGATACGGAACCTCTCCGTCCCCGACCTGACCTCCTACCGCTCGCTCGACTTCGCCGGAGATTTCGCCCCCGGCAGTTCCCTGTCCAGGGAAAACGACGGCTCTGCGAAAATCCACTCCCCCTCCCCTCTGTCTCAGATCCTGTACAGGTTGGCCGCCCACGTCAGCCCGAACCCGAAACCGACCGTGATCACGTACTTCCCACTCTCGAAGTCGTCGAAGATGTCCGGATACGAGAGCGGAATGCTCGCCGCCGACGTGTTCCCGAACCGGTCCACATTCACCACCACCTTCTCCCCCGGAACGTCCAGCTTGCGTCCCGCCGCCTGTATTATGCGGGCATTTGCTTGATGCGGGATGATGTACTGGACTTCTTCGAGGGAGACGCCGTTTCTTGCGGTTATTTTCTCGACCATTTGCGGGAACATTTTTACGGCGAACTTGAATATTTCGCGTCCGTTCTGGTAGAGCTTGTGGTCGTCGCCGGGGTGTCCGGCGCGCCCCAATGGGGCCATCGCGCCGTCGGCGCCCAGGATGTGGTCCACGAAGCCGGAGGTTCCGTCGCCTTTGTCGAGGATGACGGCGCCGGCTCCGTCGCCGAAGAGGATGCTCGTGGAGCGGTCCTTCTCGTCCACGATGTGGGTCATCGCGTCCGCTCCGACGAGGAGGATGCGGTTCGCGACGCCGCTTTTGAGCATCGAATCGGCTACCGAGGCGGCGTAGGCGTAGCCCGCGCAGGCGGCGGCGAGGTCCATCGCGCCGATGCCCCTCGCGCCGATGGCATCCCCGATCAGACACGCCACCGACGGCATCGACTCCGGGTTCGTCGAGGTCGCGCAGAGGATGAGGTCTATGGAG
>JBOHBL010000446.1:0-1014 GCA_050698295.1 Rubrobacteraceae bacterium
GTCGTGGCCGGGACCACCGCCACCATCCAAAACTTCCGCAAACACGGAAAGAAAGCCGCCGCATGAAACCCGGACTCCAACTCAACGGCTTCGAACACAAGGAGGAAATACCATGAGAACCGACACGACAAACCGGAACCTTTGGGCGCTCGGCGGCGTGCTTTTCGCCGCGTTCTTCATCGCCTCCGACATCTTGCGAGGCGCGCTCACCTCAGACCCTCTCCCCCTTCCCGGCGCTCCCACCGCGGAGGTAGCGCGATACTTTGCAAACAGCCAGGCGGCGGTTCTCGCCGTCGGATCAGCCCACATCCTCTCGGCGCTCTCGCTGCTCGCATTCGTATCTCCCGTCGCGACCTTCGCGCTAAGGACGGCGGGCGACAGAGGCGCGCTTCCCGCGCTGACCTCGGTCGGGGGCATTCTGGCGTCGCTCTTCCTCCTCGCGTCCGCGCTTCTCGGAGTGGCGCTCGCTTTGACGGCGAGTGGTATGGATCTGGGATTCGTGGAGATTTTGCGTCAGGCGAACTTCCTCACCGGAGGGACGCTCCACGTCGCCTCGCTCGGGGTGTTCGTGGGGGCGGCTTCGATCTCCGCTTCCAGAGCGAAGGCTTTGCCGCGCTGGATCGTTTGGACGGGTTTCGTCGCGTCCACGCTCGCGATACTCTCTCTCGCCTCGCTCGTCTTCTTCCCGGCCGCGCTTCTCATCCTCCTCGGAAGGATGCTCGGCTTCGTATGGTGCATATCCGCGGGCATCGCGCTGGCGCTCGGCGGGCGGCGCGAACCCGCCGTGGAGCGGTGAGCAGCCATTTTCCGGGGAAGGAGCGAGATGAACGAAAAGGAGAACGTGATGGATAGAGAAAATTTCCTGATCGAGACGAGGAGCCTCACGAAGAGGTACGGCTCCCGCATCGTCGCCGTGGACGGCGTGGACCTCGCGGTGCGCCGGGGCGAAGTGTACGGCTTCCTCGGCCCGAACGGCGCGGGCAAAACCACGACGCTGCGGATGCTCCTCGGACT
>JBOHBL010000447.1:0-3993 GCA_050698295.1 Rubrobacteraceae bacterium
GTCCGAGGCGTTCGCCGAGGACCGCGGTGACCGCGTCGAAGAGCGTGATGGTCTGGTCGGGGTAGCGGCGGATCCGTTCGATGGCGCGCCGGTAGTCCTCCGGCGTGGGGTTGACGAGTTCGGCGGCCGCGGTGGTCGCCTCAACCAGCCAGTAGCGGGCGTCCGGAAGCGGCAGGCGGCGCAGGATGAGGTTGTGTACGTTTCCAGCAGGGTAGGATAGCAGATCACCACCGAAAGGCGTTCGCGCTCCAGACGCAGGCTGTTCTCCCGGGCGCGCTCGTGGTACTGGTCGTCGGGATCCTCCAAGGCGTAAAGCGGCCCCGTGTCGGCGAGGACGGCTCTCACTTCTCGTTGAAGCTGTCTTCGTACGCGGCCTCGGCGAAGTACTCGTCGTGGTTGATGCTGACGTCCGAGAGGCCGCTGCCCTTCTCGGCCGGCGTGATCCTCAGCGGCTCCGAAGCGGGACGAACCTCCCGCCCGCCGAACCGCTCCCGCTTCTCCAGAAATTCCCTGAGAGCCGCCTGCACCACCGCCGTCAAAGCCGGAGGCACATCCTGGCTGCGGACGTACTCCTCCAGCTTCGCTTCCAGATCGTCGGGGATGGTTATCGTCGCTCGCTTCATGGAAGGCAGTCTATCATCGGCGGGTGAAACAGAGCCTCGACATATCTCGACGGTTGTTCGAGGAAGAGGAGCGAATGATGCGATTGTGGTTCCGCCTCAGCCGATACCCGAAGCCCCGAGCCGCCCGGCGATGTTTCGTAATTGATCCCGGTTCGTTATGTCTCTCGCATCCTGTTCGACGCGGACGGTTCGATACTCCTCGAAGCGCGAGTCTATCTCGCTCAAATACTCGGATTGCTGCTCCAGCCGCGCCCGCATGAAGTCGCCTTCGGGTATGTCCGGGAGCACGCGGTTGACGAGCAATGCTCCGATGTGGACGCCGCCGCCGGTCAATGTTTTCAATGCGCGGGAGGTCTCCTCTATAGGCAACCTTTCCGGGATGAGGACGAGGTAAAAGGTCGTGTCCTCCAAAAGCCGGTGCCTCGCGTGGTGGAACTTGTCTCTCCGTTCGCGGAGACGGTCGAGGACAGCATCGCCCTCCGGCTCGTCGCGCCCGGCGAGGTTTTTGAGCATCCGCTCCATCCCCGCGACTTTTTCCCGTTGCCGCACCATCCCCTCCACCCACGCGGAAAGCAAGGCCGGAAGGGTCAATAATCTCAGCGTGTGGCCCGTCGGGGCGGTGTCGAAGACGATGCGCTCGTATGTTCCGGGGCAGAGGGCGATGAGATCCACGAACCGGTCGAAGAGCGCGGACTCCTCGGTTCCCGGACTCGATTTCGACAATTCGAGATGCTTCTCCACGGTCGGAAGCACCTCGGGACTCACGGAGTCCTTCGAGTCGCTCTTTATCTTCTCGATGTACTCCGCCGCGTCCGCCGCCGCGTCTATCTCCACGGCGAAGAGGTTTTCCTCGATCTCGGCCGGCTCCCCGGAGAGTTTCGTCCCGAGGATGTCGCTCGTCGAGTGCGCCGGATCGGTCGAGACGAGGAGCGTCTTCTCGCCCCTCTCCGCGAGAAGCGAGGCGAACGCGGCGGCGAGCGTCGTCTTCCCGACCCCGCCCTTCCCCCCGACAAAGACGAGCCGCCGTTCCACGTGGCTTTCCGGAGCGACGCTCATAAACCCGCCCGGCTCTCGCCATCCACCAAAAAGCTGAAACCTCGGTGAGCCAAAGGCGAGCCGCCTAACAACAAAATCCGGGTTCGGGGAAGGTGTCCATCCCCATCTTCCGGTGCCAGCGGTGGAAGGACTCGACGAACTCGGGATACAGTTCGAGCGTGTAATAACTCGTCGGGTTCGGAACCCCGAGGGCTTCGAGGAAGAGCATCGCCATGAGCGTGTCTTCTTGGCGGGCGGCCTCTTTCTGCAACCCCGACTGCCACCGGCTCACCATGAACTCGCGGTTTATCTCCTCGAACTTCTCGAAGAGTTCGCGCAAGCTAGGAGACACGCGCCACGCCTCGAAGCTCGCGGAAGACGGCCTCCACCGCCGCGTCCGGGGAAGGGACGCGCCCGGAAAAAAGCACCTTCCCGTCGAAGAGGACGGAGTTGTATGAGATGCCGTTCTTCACGCTTCGCAAAGTCTCGCCGACGGAGCGTCCGCTCCTCCTCGCGTCGCGGATGATCGTCGGGAGGAGCCACACGGCGTTTCGGGGATCCACCACGGTTATCTCCACGTCCTCGTCGAAGAGGGCTTTTTTGAGGGCGCGGTACACTTCGCCCATCGCCTCCATCTCGACGCGGTTGTGGGCGTAGTCTTCGCCGCCGCCTATTTCGCTGTCCTTGCCGCCAATGCGCCCGCAGCAGCCCGACGCCGAAACCTGCGCGTCGAGCTCGCGCACGAGGAGAATGCGATGCTCCATGTTCATGGTCGGCGATCACCCTCCGGCGGCTCGTTCGTGGGGGCGGGGGAGTTTCTCCGCTCATTCCTCACGCGGTTCATCGCGGCGGAGGCTTCGACTATCAGCCACACGGCGAGGATGAAGATGATGATGTCGAGGACGAGGAGCAGCCACGCCCCCTCGGACAGGAAGTTCCCGAGGTTTATGATGAGCGCCCACGTCGTCATCGAGAGGAGGAACACGAGCGGTATGATCGCCGCCAACGGGTTCCTTCCGCTCGCGAGTACCCACACCGCGATCACCGCGAGCGCGAGTCCCGCCGTAAGCTGGTTCGTCGTCCCGAAAAGCTGCCACAAAACGCCGAACGCGAACCCGGCCTCGCCGCCGCCCCCGACCGGGAAAAGCGCGAGTCCCGCCGAGAGGAGGACGGCGAGGGTGGCGGCGAGCGTCATATTCCGGGCGAGGAACCTTATGTTTATGATCTCCCCGATTTCCTGAATGACGTATCGTTGCAACCTCACCGACGTGTCGAGCGTCGTCCCGGCGAAGGTGATGACGACGACGGCGGCGAACGTCGCCCCGATGGTCGCCGGAATCCCGAGGTTGCTCACGAACGTCCCGACCCCGGTGGTGAAGTTTCCGAGACCGTTCGCCGACGCCGCATTGAAAGACGAATAGCTTTCTTGCCACACCGCGTAGCCGCCGATGCCGGCTGTGCAAGCGAGGATCGCCGCGGTCGCCAGAGTCCCCTCGCCGAGCGAGCCGACGTATCCGACGTAGCGGGCGTCCGACTCGTTCGCGAGCTGCTTCGAAGTCGTCCCCGAGGAAACCAAGCTATGGAAGCCGGATATGGCTCCGCATGCGATGGTTATGAAGAGGAACGGGAACCAGAAAGGCGAGCCTTCGGGAATATTCGAATTGAACGCCGGGGCGACGATGGTATTCAGTCCGACGGCGACTCCGAGGAAGATCACCGCGAGCGCCACGAAAAGCTGGTACGAGTTTATATAGTCCCGCGGCTGGAGAAGCAGCCACACCGGAAGCCGCGCCGCGAACCACGTATACGTGAAGAGGATGACGATCCACACCGTCGAAGCCTCCACTCCGAGCGCGCCCGCGAGCGGATCCACCGTGATCGGGAACGCCTGCCCGACGGGTATCGCCGCATAAAGAAGAAGAAGACCGACGATCGTCGGAAGGACGACGGAGCCTCGCCGCCGGTACACGAGTTGCCCGATGGCGATGGCGATCGGGATGACGATGGCCGCCGGGATCACCGCCGCCGGAGTACCGATGAAGAGCGTCGCCATCACGATGGAGAACACAGCGTTCACGAGCGTGAGAAGAAAGAAGATGATGACGAGGAAAAGCGTCCTCGCCCGCGCGGTGATGACCGATCCCGCCAAAGTCCCGATGTTTTGCGCCCGGTTGCGAACCGAGACGACTATCGCCCCGAAGTCGTGCGCGCCCGCCGCGAAGATGGTTCCGAGGACGACCCACAAAAGGGCGGGCATCCAGCCCCAGAAAACCGCGATGGCCGGGCCGGTTATGGGTGCCGCCCCCGCCACGCTCGTGAAGTGATGGCCGAACAA
>JBOHBL010000448.1:0-1368 GCA_050698295.1 Rubrobacteraceae bacterium
TTCGCCGGGATGCCGGACGCCGAAGACCTCGTCCGCGAGACGTATGGCAGCGAGGACTTCCACGAGGGTGTCGCGGCCTTCGCTGAGAAGCGTCGCCCGGAGTGGAAGGGGAGATGATGCCGACTCCGGAGGAGGAGTGGAGGAGGTGGAGGAGTGGAGGAGTCGGCAAAAACGAATACGACTCCTCTATCCCGCTACTCCTCCACTCCTCAAAAAGGCGAAGCCGCAGCGAAGCGACCCTTCGGGAGTCGGGGAAAAGACGAGTGCGACCTTTCGGGAAGCAGTCAAGCGGATTCGGTATGACCGAAGCGGGCTGGAAAGAGACGGACTCCGGTGTATTCGCCCGCCTCGGCGAAGTCTTCACGCCGGGGCGAGAGGAGATCGAGCGCGTCATCCTCGATCACGTCCCCGCCGGACACGGGGAGCCATTCCTCGCCGTGGACATCGGATGCGGAAGTGGCTGGCTCAGCGAGGCAATCCTTCGCGAGTACCCGAACTCCCGACTCCTCGCCCTCGACGGCTCGGAGGAGATGCTTCGCCGGACCGGGGAACGGCTCGCCTCCTTCGGTCCGAGAGCCGAAACTCGAGCCTTCCGCCTCGAAGACCCGGCATGGATTTCGAGGATCGAGGTTCCGGTTCGCTGCTTCGTGAGCAGCCTCGTCATCCACCACCTCGACGGGGCCGGAAAGCGCGAGCTGTTCCGCCGACTCTTCGAGAAGCTCGAGCCCGGAGGCGCGCTCCTCTACGCCGACGTGGTCGAGGAGAAGAGCGAGCAGGGACGGAAGTACATGGCGTGCGCGTGGGACGAGGAAGTGTGGCGCCGCTCGCGCGAGATTACCGGAGACGACCGCGCATACCGTCTGTTCGTGGACGAGGGCTGGAACATGTACGAGCATCCCGACCCGATGGACAAGCCCTCGGGTGTCGCCGAGCAACTTCGCTGGCTCGAAGAAGCGGGATACACGGGCGTGGACGTTCCGTGGGCGCGGGCCGGACACGCCGTATTTTGTGGATGCAGACAGTGAGTAGTGAGTGGTGAATAGAGAATAGAAAACTACTCGCTACTCACTATTCACTACTCACCGGAGCGAAGCTACCGACGAAGGAGGACCTTTGCAAGAACCGTTCTTCGGAAAAGTAGATGGACGCACGCCGGACATAGCCGCCGATGCCTTCATCGCCCCGATGACCACCGTGGTCGGCAGGGTGAAGGTCGGGACTCGTTCGAGCGTGTGGTACGGGCGCGTGCTTCGCGCCGATGACGAGGAGGTCGTCATCGGCGAGGGATGCAACGCGCAGGATCTCTCGCTCATGCGCGCCGACCCCGGGTTTCCCGCCGTCCTCGGCGACAGGGTCTCCGTCGGACAC
>JBOHBL010000449.1:0-2713 GCA_050698295.1 Rubrobacteraceae bacterium
GGCCCATGTAGGTCTCGTACGCCTCGGCGAGCCGTTCGCTGTTTCTCGGGTCCGGCTCGTGGATGCGGAAGGCGCGGACCACGCTGTCTGTGGCGTCGTCGAGCGAATCGTAGACTCCGGTTCCGACTCCAGCGCACAATGCCGCTCCGAGGGCGCCCGTCTCTCCGGCTCCGGTGACTTCGACGGTCTCGTCGAGGGCGTCGGCGAAGATCTGGGACCACGTGCGACTCGTCGAGCCTCCGCCGGTGAGCCTGACGCGCTTTACGTCGAAGGCGGAGCGGAGGATGTCCACGTGGGTCTTGTGGTTGAAGACCACGCCCTCGAAGAGCGCCCGCAGGAGATGCCCCCGCGTGTGCCAGCCCCGCAAGCCAAAGAAGCCCCCGGTGGCGTCGTCGCCGTGGGGCGAGCCGTAGAGAAACGGGTGGTAGAAGACCCGCGAGTCGTCGTTCATGACCCGCTTGACTTCCTCGTTTACGAACGCGAAGGGAGATACGCCCATGTCCTTAGAGTGCTTGACCTCCAGGGGGCACATCCGCTGGACGAACCACTCCAGATTCGTCGCCGAGGTGGGAGAGGCCGAAACGTTCAGCCAGAGACCCGGCCTCACGAAGTTGCGGCAGGCCGCGCCCTCGTTGAAGGTCGGCTCGTCGTTGACCACCTCGTTGATCGACCAGGTGCCCGCGATCATGGTCAGGTCGCCCGGCTCGACGCACCCTACCCCGACGGCGCAGCAATCTATGTCGTGCGCCCCTCCGACGACCGGCGTGCCTTCCTCGAGTCCCGTGAGCCGGGCCGCCTCGCCGGTCACCCCGCCGACCACCTCGGTGCAGCCGACTATCGGGGGGAGCATATCCTTTGCCTTTTCGAGGTCGTAGAGAGGGAAGGCTTCGTCGGAGTAATCCTGCGTCCTCACGTCGGTGAAGCCGGAGCTGGCTTCGGACGGATCAGTGGCGTACTCGCCGGTGAGCTTGTAGCGAACCCAATCCTTCACGTACAGCATCCAGCGGGTGCGTTCCAACACTTCCGGCTGGTTCTCCTCGAACCAGGCCAGCAGCACCGGCGGCAGCGCCGCGAAGGGACGCTGGCCGTTGAAGCGCAGCACCTCGTCGCCGAGGCCGGACTCGTTCCAGCGGGCCAATACCCTGTGCGCCCGCGAGTCCATCGAGAGGATGCCGGCGCGGACGGGGTCGCCGCTTTCATCTACCAGGTACACCCCGTCGCCGTGGCCCGACATGCCGATCGCCGAGATCTCCGCGCCATCGATCTTGGCCGCCAGGATCGCGTCGCGGACGGCGCTCTGGCAGCTCTCCCAGACCACGTTCATGTCCTGCTCGAGCCAGCGCGGATGCGGGCTTAGCTGCTTGTTGCTAACGTTGCCCACGCCCCGCTCGTAGCCTTCCTCGTCGAAGACTACCGCCTTGGTGACCGTCAGTCCGCTGTCTATGCCCAGTAGATATGGACTCATCTTGCCTCCAATGCTTCCGCGTTGACCGTGTTCCTGGCGCGTCCGGTCTCGGCGACCTCCTTCACGGCCTCCGCCGTCATCCGCACCGAGTTCTCCCAGGTGCTCGTGGTGCTGCCGGCGATGTGCGGCGCCAGAGTGACGTTCTCCAGCTCCAGCCAGGGGCTACCCTCCGGCAGGGGCTCGTCGTCGAAGACGTCCAACCCGGCCCCGGCGATGCGGCCTTCCTGCAAGACTTCGAGGAGGTCGTCGTAGCGAACCATGCGGCTGCGGGCGTTGTTTATGAAGTACGCCGTGGGCTTCATCAGCTCGAAGTGTTCTTTGCCGATGAAGCGCCGCGTCTCTTCCGTCAGGCGGGCGTGCAGGTTCACGAAGTCCGACTCGCGGAAGACGCGGTTCATGTCCTCGACCTTCTCGCCGCCGTAGGAGGAGATCGTTTCTTCGTCGACGTACGGATCGTAGACCAGCAGCCTGACCTCGAAGCCCGAGAGGCGGGGCGCGAGTTGGCGGGCGACCTGGCCGAACCCGATCACGCCGACCGTGCAACCGTACAGGTCGTAGGGCGTAGCCGGAAACTTCTTCGGCCACCCGCCGGCCCGGACGCCGCGATCCACCCTCGCTATGTCCCTCGTTTCGGCCAGCATCAGCGCGATAGCCTGTTCCGCCACCGCCGGAGCGTTGCGTCCCACAAGATTCACCACGGCGATGCCGCGCTCGCTGGCGGCCTCGACGTTCACGTTCTCGAAGCCGGCTCTTGCGACGACCACGGCCTTCAAGTTTTCCCCGGCTTCCAGAACCGCCTCCGGGATCGGGGCGAAGTGGACGGCTATGACCTCCGCGTCTCCGACGGCCTCGACGATTTCTGTCGGCGTCGGGACAGCCTCCGGACCGTCCACCTCCATGACCTGTTGTAAATGATGCTGATCCTCGGCCCGTTCTCCGGCCCACGAGACCTCCCGGATCTTGTGCGGACCGCCGCCAAGCTCTTTCTCTATGGCTTCCTTGAATCTCTTCGAGGAGAGGAACAGGTCCCCCACGCAGAGGACTTCCATGCCGCTACCTCCCCACCGGGACGCCGTGGACGACTTCGCGGAGCATGCCTGCCATCCTCGCAGGGTCGTCGGCCATCCAGACGTTGCGTCCGAAGATTATTCCCTTCGCGCCGCCCTCCATCGCGCCCCTGGCGGCCTCGACGACGGCCTCTTCAGAATTGCTCTTCGCGCCTCCGAGGGTCAGCACGGGGACGGGACA
>JBOHBL010000450.1:0-1115 GCA_050698295.1 Rubrobacteraceae bacterium
CCGGGCAACCCCTCGCGGCGCGGCGCGGACAGAAGCCCAACACTCGATGGCCTCGCCTGGCTCGAAACGTCGCGCGCCGGCGAGTTTCGCGCGGTCCAGTGGCTGCGCCGTCGGGTCCCCGGGACGCCCGTCATTCTCGAGGCGCAGGGCCCCTCCTATCAGGACTTCGGCCGCATCTCGATGCTGACCGGACTGCCGACCGTGCTCGGGTGGGATTACCACGTCAAGCAGCGCGGAAACCCGGACGCCGCGATCGAGGAGCGCCGCGCCGCGGTCAAGCACATCTACTCGAGCGCCCGCGCGGACGCCATCGAGGGCCTGCTGCGCAAGTACCACGTCGGCTACGTGTACGTGGGCTGGCTGGAGCGAGAGACCTATCCTCCGGCCGGCCTTAAGAAGTTCGAGACCGCGAAGGACCTCTTCGAGCTGGCGTACGAGAACCGCGAGGCGCGCGTCTATCGCGTCGTCGGAGGGGACACGGAGGACGTGGTCCTGCCGTCGCGCGAGGCCCTCCCCGCGCCTCCCCTGGCGGCGGCGCCCGCGGGGGACGAACCGGAGGAACCTCCCTCGATCTCGGAGTCGGCCGCTCCGGACCGTGTTCCTTTTTGGGGTATGCGCGAGCCTCGGGACGGCGCCGTGGACAGCGAGGGACGCCTCTGGATCGCGGACTTCGGCAACAACCGGCTCCGGGTCTTCGACAAGGACGGCGGCTATCTGGGCGGATGGGGCGGCCGCGGTAGCGGAACCTACGGGTTGCGCGAACCCTGCGGCGTCGCCATCCGAGGCGAGGACCTCTACCTGGCGGACACCTGGAACGGGCGCGTGCAGGGGTTCAAGCTGGACGGGACCTGGACATCGGTCGCATCCGGACTCTACGGCCCGCGAGGCGTGGCTCTGTCTGCGGACGGAAAGGTCTGGGTCACCGACACGGGCAACTCCCGTGTGGCGGTGTTCGGACCCAATCTGTCGGAACCCCGCTTCCTCGGCAAGGCCGGCGCCGCGCCGCTCGAGTTCAACGGGCCGGTCGGCATCGCGGACTCGGCCTCGGGCCGCATCTACGTCGCGGACGTGGGAAACAAGCGAATCCAGGTGCTCGAGCCGGATGGGCGCTTTCG
>JBOHBL010000451.1:0-5003 GCA_050698295.1 Rubrobacteraceae bacterium
TCTCATGCGGGCAGGATGCCCGCACCCCCAGGCGCCATCCTCCTCCTGAATTCAGCCTGGAGCTGCTTGGTGACGCGCCAACGAACCGTCTCTACGGTTGGCGCGCCCTCCACTCCCCGCGCATCGAGCGCGCCCGATCGAGCGTCTTTTGGGGGAGCGTCGCGTCCACCGCTCCGTGCCGTTCCCGGACTTCCGCCCCGAGCGCCTCGACGACCTCCGAAACGCTCGCCGGCAAATCCCCGACGCTCGAAGGACGGAACGGAAGACCGAGGATTCCGTAGAATTTTTCCAGAACCGGAACCAGCTTCGATGTCTTTTCGATGAGGACGAGGGCTTCGATGCGGGCCGCCCGCTTCGTGACTCGCTGCGCGAGCCCCGCGTGTTTCACGCCCTTCTCTCCGCCGGATCTCACCGAATACGCTCCCGGACAGAACTCGCCCTCCACCTCGCCGCCTTCGGCTTCGACTCCGAGGCGCCGCAGAGCCGCCGATATGAGATCCAAACCCTCCCCGTACCGCTCGAATAAACCTTTCCTCATGTCCTCGACCGGGAAGGTGAGCGAGAAGGAAAGGGAACCCTCGTTCGCCGCGACCGCCCCGCCCCCGGAGTTCCTGACCATGACCGGAAAGCCGAGATTTTCGACACCTTCCACCGCCTCCCGAAAACCCGGCAATCGTGTCTCCAGCCGCGTCGCCGCCACGTACGGCGAAGAACTCCACGCGAGCATCGCCGACCCGCGCTCCTCCGCGCCGACTTCTTCGAGAACGGCCCGCTGCAACCCGAAGCCGTCCTCCGGATCGTCGAAGCGTCGGAAGGGAAGGACCTCCACAATCTATGGCCTCGCCTCGAAAAGACCCGCGCTCTTCGTGATGCGAACCGCGCCGCCCGCGTCGATCTCCTCCTCGACGGCCCCCGCGAGCCTCGAAGCCCCCCCGCCGAATTCCTCCTCCGAAAGACGCTCCGACGCTTCCCCCGCATCCATCATGGAGAGCAAGTAGTCCACCAGCGGCCCCGACTCCGTGACGACCAGCGCATCCTCCCGCTTCCGCAACGAGACCTCCGAAAACCACGGCGCGAGCTGTTCCCTCCCGTTCTCCAGGCTGAAGGCGGAAGTCTCATCCTCAACCCTGTACTTCGGGTTCAGGATACGCCGAAAAGCCGCCATTTCCTTCATGTTGTCTTCACTGTTGGTCGAGGTATAGAAGACGCCGCCCGGCCCCAAAACCCGCCCGACTTCGGCGAAAACCCGCTCTTTGTCCGGGATGTGGTAGAGCATGCGGTTGGCGATCACCACATCGAAACCACCGTCCCGGAAAGGTAGACTTTGAGCTTCGGTTAATATAAACCTGAAGTTTCGGATGATTGTGTAGTTCAGGTTGAGCTTTATATTTTCCTCGGCCTTTTGGAGCATTCCCGGTGGGGCGTCGGTGAGGGTGATGGTCCGGGTTTGGGGGATACGGTCGGCGTTTCTGGTCCAGAGTTCGGTTGTGCCGCGGGCGAGTTCGAGGTGGTCGAAGACCCGGTTATGCCAGGGGCGTTCGTTCGCGCTGAAGCGTTCGTGGAGGGCCATGCGGACGTTGAGGTTCGAGTCGTCGCGGTAATGTTCGCCGACCTTCTTGGCGTCTGTTCGGATATTCCGGCGCATCTGCTCTACCTCGGCGGTTGCGGGTGTCACGGTGCTAAGATAGCAGCTTCGATGGACGCGATAAGGGAGACATAGCGTGAGGGTCGCGGCGCTCGCGGGCGGGGTCGGCGGGGCGAAGCTCGCGGCGGGCCTCGAAGCCGCGCTCGCGCCCGGCGACCTCTCGGTGGTGGTGAACACCGCCGACGATTTCGAGTTGTGGGGGCTGCGTATTTCGCCGGACCTCGACACCGTCATGTACACGCTCGCGGGGATCTCCAACCCGGAGACTGGGTGGGGGATCCGGGGCGAGACCTTCGACTCCCTCGATATGCTCGCCCGCTACGGGGAGGACACGTGGTTCCTTCTCGGCGACAGGGACATAGCGACGCACGTCCTCCGGACGGAGCGACTGAAGAAAGGCGAGCGCCTCACCGCCATCACGCGCTCTCTCTCGAAGGCGCTCGGTGTCCAAAGCCGGGTGCTTCCGATGTGCGAAGAGAAGGTCTCGACCATCCTCGACACCCCGGCCGGAACGCTCGAGTTTCAGGAATACTTCGTCCGGCGCAAGCAAAAGGACGAAGTGCTCGGCGTCGAGTTGCGCGGGATGGAGGAGGCGCGTCCGACCGGCGAAGTCCTCGGAGCGATCTCCGACTCCGGGGCTATCGTTTTCGCTCCGTCGAACCCGGTGGTGAGCATCGGCCCGATCCTGGAGGTGCCGGGGATGCGCGAGGCGCTCGAAAAATCGTCCGCGCCGAAAGTGGCGGTCAGCCCGATAATCAGAGGCAAGGCGCTCAAGGGTCCGGCTGACAGGATGCTCTCTTCGCTCGGGCACGGGTCGTCGGCTTTGGGGGTGGCGAAGCTGTACGCCGGTCTCGTGGACGGCATGGTCATAGACCGCGCCGACGAAGGTGAGCGGGACGGCATAGAGAGGCTCGGCATGAGCGTCCTCGTCACCGACGCCGTGATGCGCGACGAGGAGGATCGAGCGCGGCTTGCCCTCGAGACGCTCGGGTTCGCGGAAGAGGTCGCGCGGTGAGCGTCTTCGCGGTCGTTCCGGTCAAGGACCTGCGGGGGACGAAGAGCCGGCTCGCCCCGATCCTCGACCCGTGCGCCAGGGCGGGTCTCACGCTCTACATGATGCGCCGCGTCGTGAAGTGCCTGATGGAGGCCGAAGTGGACAGAGTCTGCGTCGTCAGCCCGGACGGGATCGTTCTCGAACAAGCGCGTGAACTCGGCGCGACGCCGCTCCTCCAGAAAAGCCAGGGCCTCAACCCCGCCCTCGAAGAAGGCCGGGAGTTCGCCATGAAGAAGGGAAATTCTTCCCTCCTCGTCGCCCATGCCGACCTGCCGCTCCTCGAAGAAGGAGACATCCGGGCGTTTCTCGAAAGGGCGAAGGGCTCTCCGGTCGCCATCGCCCCGGATGGGACGGGGACCGGGACGAACGCCCTCCTCCTTTCGCCGCCGGATAACATCCCGTTCCTCTTCGGGGCCGGCAGCTTCGAGAAGCATCTGGACGCCGCGCGAGAACGCGGCCTGAGCGTCGAGGTCTGTGAGCGCCCTCGCCTGGCCTTCGACCTCGACACGGGCGAGGACCTCGCTCGTCTCGGCGGCGAGGAACTCATCAGGCCGTGACCTTCCCGGCGCGATAGCAACATTTCATCCTAAAAATGCTATGATCTCGCTCGCATGGACCAGCCATGCCGATGGGGGTGAGCCATTAGATCAGGGCGCTGCGGGCGCTTCGGGTTTTACCGCCTGGAGGAATGGGCCCCATTGTTAGGGGGTCCTCGAAGAAACGGGGGAGTGAATGTGTAAGACGAAGGTATCTTTAGCCGTTCTAGGAATGGCGCTCTTGTTGGGGGTAGCCCTGGCTCTAGCGGTAGCGCAGCAGAAGTCCGCCGACGCCCAGACCGGCGAGGTAAAGCGTTACAACGTCGTGCTGGCGGGGGAGGCTACGGAGCGCGGCTTCGACGTTGAGGGTCTCTACGGGCTCGACACGGTGGAGGACCTCGTCGATTCGGCGGGCGGGACCGTCGAGATAGACCTGTCGGATCAGATCGGGGTGCTTGTCGTGGAGTCGGCCAATCCGGACATCGTGGAAACTCTCGGCGCGTCGGACGCCGTCGAGGGCGTTGCCGAGGACGTGAAGGTGAAGTCGCTCCCGGATCGCGAGAACGTCGTCGAAGTCCCGGACGCGGAGTCGGAAGACGAGGACCTGCTGGAGTCGATGCAGTGGAGCATGCAGCAGATCCGGGCTCCACAGGCGCAGGAGCTTCAGGACGGCAAGCGCCTGGTCGAGGTGGGCGTCCTCGACTCCGGCATCGACGGGGACCACACGGATTTCACGAACGACGGCCTTCCGGGCGGAGAAACGAACGTGGACTGCGGGAAGGGGCGCAACTTCGTCCCGCTCGGTGACGGAGGAGCGGGAGGACCCGGCCTCGGCACCGAGGACCCCTGCGAAGACAACCAGTTCCACGGCACGCACGTCTCGGGCATCGTGGCGGCCCAGGCCAACGGGTTCGGCGTCGTCGGCGTCGCTCCGGATGTGACGATAGTCCCCGTCAAAGTCTGCGACTCCCAGGGCTTCTGCTATGCGAGCGCGACGGCCGCCGGCATCACCTACGCGGGCGACGCCGGGCTCGACGTGATCAACATGAGCTTCTTCGTCGACGACGACGGTTTCGGGGAGTCCACCGAGTTCAAGTGCAACAGCGACCCCGAGCAGCGGGTCTTCAGGCAGATGAACGAGCGGGCGATCAAATACGCCCGCGGTCAGGGAGTCCTCCCGGTCGCGGCGCTCGGCAACTCCGACCAGGACCTCAACAACCCCGTCGACGACAACGGAGACCCCCTCGACAACGACGACTGCGAGGTGATCCCCGCCGAGACCGACGGCGTCGTGGGGACGGCCTCTCTCGGTCCCGAGAGCGAGAAGGCCGGCTACTCGAACTACGGCAACGGGCCCAACGACCTGAGCGCGCCGGGCGGCAACGGCGGCACCGGCAACTGCGAAACGACGGTTCTCTCGACCCTCCCGGATAACACCCACGGCTGCATCCAGGGCACCTCGATGGCCTCGCCGCACGCCGCCGGGGTCGCGGCCCTGATCGTCAGCGAACACGGCAGGGTTGTCAAAAGCGACGGCGAGAGAGACATCAGTATGGGGAAGAACAAGGTCTTCAAGTTCCTGAAGAACACCGCGATAGACATAGGCAAGAAGGGCTACGACACGTGTTTCGGCCACGGGCGCGTGGACGCGGCGCGCGCCGTCAAGGACAACAGGAACGCTGTCCGCGAGGAGGTTCCTTTCTGCGAAGAGTACGAGGAGTAAACCGCTTCCTAAAGGAATCCACGGGCGGCCCGCTATCCCGGCGGG
>JBOHBL010000452.1:0-10439 GCA_050698295.1 Rubrobacteraceae bacterium
GATAGAGACCGACGAGATCGAGTTCCTCGGCGGAGTGAGGCACGGGTGCACGCTCGGTTCTCCGGTGGCGATGCTCGTGAGGAATCAGGACTACGGGAACTGGGAGCATCGGATGAACCCCGCCCCCGTCGAGGACCCGCCAGAGGAGATCACACTACCGAGGCCCGGCCACGCCGACCTCGCCGGTATGCAGAAGTACGCCACGAACGACCTCCGAAACATCCTCGAACGCTCCAGCGCCCGCGAGACGGCGGCGCGCGTGGCCGCGGGCGGCGTCGCCAGAAAACTGCTGTCCGGGTTCGGGATCGAGATTAACAGCGCCGTCTACCGCATCGGAGAGGCCGCGACGGAGAAGGAACGCGCCGCCCTGGGCGCCTCGAAGGCCGATGACTCGGAGGTGCGTTGTCCCGACCCGGAGGTCTCCGAGGCGATGAAGGCGGAGATCGACGAGGCCCGGTACGCCCGCGACGCCCTCGGTGGGGAGTTCGTCGTCATAGCCGAAGGATGTCCCCCCGGACTCGGCTCCTACGTGGACTGGCGCGACAAGCTCGACGCCAGGCTGGCCCACGCCCTCATGAGCATAAACGCCATCAAAGGAGTCGAGGTCGGGATGGGCTTCGAGGTGGCGAAGCGCCTCTCAAGCGAGGTTCAGGACGAGATCCTGCTCGAAGACGGGCGCATCTCGCGGGCGTCGAACCGGCTCGGCGGACTCGAAGGCGGGATGACCAACGGCGAGCCCGTCGTCGTCTCGGCGGCGATGAAGCCGATCTCCACGATAGCCAAACAGCTTCGGACGGTGGACCTGGCGAAAGGAGAGCCCGCTCGGGCGTTCAAGGAGAGAGCGGACTCGTGCGCCGTTCCCGCCGCCGCCGTGATCGGGGAGTCGATGGTCGCCGTCGTGCTGGCGGAGGCTTTCCTGGAGAAGTTCGGCGCGGACAACATGACCGACATCCGCGCCGCCCACGCCGCATACATGGACCGCATCTCCCGCATCGGGGAGCGCGGCGGTCCTTGAGGCAAACCGTGGCTCTCGTCGGTTACATGGGCTCCGGCAAAACCTCCGTCGGTCGCTTTCTCGCCGGCAGGCTCGGCCTCGAATTCGCGGACCTCGACCAGGAGATCGAAGTCCGAGCCGGCCGCTCCATCCCCGAAATCTTCGCCTCCTCCGGCGAGGAAAAGTTTCGCGAACTGGAACATGGCGCTCTGCGCGACACCGTCGAAGGCCCCACGAACCGCATCGTCGCGTGCGGCGGGGGGATCGTGGTCCTCCCCGAGAACCGCGCCCTTTTGAAGCGGACGCGAACCGTCTTTCTCGAAGAAGACCTGGGCGTTTTGTTCGAGCGGACGCGCGGGCCGGGACGCCCATTGCGCGGCGCGAGCAAGGAGGAGTTCGAGCGGCGCTACCGGGAGCGGCTGCCGTTCTACCGCGAGGTGGCCGGGCTCACGGTGACAGTCGGCGGGAGGAGCCGGGGCGAAGTCGTCGAGGAGGTCGAGCGTTGGCTGGCCGGATAGAAGTCGAAACAGGAAAATCCTACCCGGTCGTGATCGGGGATGGTCTGGAATTGGGAACCACCGTCTCCGAAAACGTCGAGCCGGGCTCATGCGCGATCCTGACCGACTCGAACGCCGGTCCTCTTTACCTGAACACCGTGAGGTCCGGCCTCAAGTCCGCCGGATGGACGGTCGTGGAAACTCTGGAAATACCCGCCGGAGAGGCGTCGAAGAGCCTCGGAGCGTACGCGGACATCCTCCGTTCCCTCGCCCGCGCCGGGCTCGCTCGCGATTCGACGCTCTTCGCGCTCGGCGGCGGGGTTGTCGGGGACCTCGGCGGCTTCGTCGCGGCGAGCTACATGCGCGGGATAAAGCTCGTCATGCTCCCGACGACGCTGCTCGCGATGGTGGATTCCTCCGTCGGCGGAAAGACCGGCGTGGACCTCCCCGAAGGCAAGAACCTCGTCGGAGCCTTCCTCCAGCCCGAAATAGTCGCCTGCGACCTCGACTTCCTCGCCACCCTCCCGGAAGAGCAGATCTCAAACGGCCTCGCCGAGGTCATAAAGATGGGCCTGCTCGCGGGCGGAGATTTTTTCGAGGACCTGGCTGGAGTCGAAAAAGCTCTCGACGGAAACGCCGGGGTCCTCGAACGGTTGGTGACGCATGCTGTCCGCTACAAGGCGGAAGTCGTCGCCGGGGACGAGCGCGAAAGCGGAGTACGGGCCGTCCTGAACTACGGCCACACCATCGGACACGCTCTCGAAGCGGTCTCCGGGTACGGCGTGTCGCACGGGGAGGCGATAGCGGCGGGCATGCGCGCGGCGGCCCGGATCGCCGAAAAAAAGCTCGGCGCGGACCTCGTCGGGCTTCACGAGGAGCTTCTCTCGCGAGCGAAGCTGCCGACGAAAATCCCCGACTTCGAGCCGGACGAAATCGTCGCCGCGATGGGACGCGACAAAAAGCGCCGCTCGAAGGACGGAGATCATCATCGGTTCGTGCTCCTCGAAGAGCCCGGACGCCCGAAGTGGGGCGTCTGCGTCTCCGATACGGAAGTCCGGGAGGTCTTGGCGCGTGACTAAAATCCTCGTCCTCAACGGCTTCGACCCCCTCGAAGAGATCGAGGACTACCTCGTGAGCGAGTTTCCGGTCGTCGAGTTCGCTTTTCGCCGGGCGGATCACGAAGGGGAGATGGTCGATTGGCTCCGGGGAGCTTTGGACTGCGATGGGCTCATCATAAACCCCGGAGCCCGGACTCATTATTCCCCCGCGCTCCACGACGCTCTCGAAGCCGTCGCCGTCCCGAAGGTCGAGGCGCATTTGTCCAACATCCACGCCGG
This sequence comes from Rubrobacteraceae bacterium, assembly GCA_050698295.1. Taxonomy (GTDB): domain Bacteria; phylum Actinomycetota; class Rubrobacteria; order Rubrobacterales; family Rubrobacteraceae; genus JACCWD01. Next base: position 2,829 of record JBOHBL010000452.1, read on the forward strand.
GGAGGATCGGCGGCTTTCGGTCGTCTCCCCCGCGGTGGACGCTGTGGTGGCCGGGATGGGCATTTTCGGGTACCGGGCGGCGGTTTCGCACATCCTGCAGCGCATTTCCTGAAGCCCGAAGCCGCCGTGGAACGTATGTGAACGAAGCCAAAGTCTCATTAAAATTTGTGCGATAATAGCGCGGCGTCGGAGCCGAAACGAAGGGGGCGGACGTACATCGAAGAGCGGGGCTCGCGGTGTTCCCGCGTCCGGTCGCGGGTGTTTCGGGCGGCGTTCGAAGAGTTGTTTCGTAGTATTCGGAGGAAGAGTTGATATCCACCAACCAGTTCAAGAACGGCAGCGCCATCCGCGTGGACGGCAAGCGGTTCACCATCGCCTACTTCCAGCACGTCAAGCCCGGCAAGGGCGGGGCGTTCGTCCGCACGAAGCTGAGGAACATGGACACCGGAGCGACCATCGAGAAGACGTTCCGGGCCGGGGAGAAGGTGGACTCCATAAGGACCGAATCCCGCCCGATGACCTACCTCTACCAGGACGGCGACCTCCACTACTTCATGGACACCGACACCTACGAGCAGGCGCCGATCCCTCAAGATGTGATCGGCGAGACGGCGGGCTTCATCACGGCCAACGGGACGGTGAGCGTGCTTTCGGCGGACGGCGAGGTCGTGAGCGTCGAGCCTCCGGCGCACGTGGACCTGGAGGTCGCGCAGACCGATCCCGGCCTCAAGGGGGACACGGCGACGGGGGGCTCGAAGCCGGCGACTCTCGAGACGGGTCTCACGGTGCAGGTGCCGCTTTTCGTGAATGTCGGGGATCGGGTGCGGGTGGACACGCGCTCGCGGGAGTACCTGACGAGGGTTTGAGCTTGAGACGCAGAACCGCGCGAAGACAGGCGTTTTTTCTTCTCTACGAGAGCGACGTCAACGACCGCTCGATGGACGAGGCGTTCTCGCGCTGGCGCTCCTACCGGGGCGACCTCAGTCCGTACGCCATCCGGATCGCCCGCGGCGTCGAGAACGAGCGGGAGGAACTCGACCGGATCCTCTCGGAGGTCTCGGTCGGGTGGCCGGTGCATCGGATGAGCGTGGTGGACCGCGCGATCCTGCGCCTCGCGCTCTTCGAGATGCTCCACGTCGAAGACGCCCCTCCCGAGGTGGCGATCACCGAGGCCATCGAACTGGCGAAAGGCTTCTCCAGCGACGAAGCCCCGGTGTTCGTGCGCGGCGTGCTGCGTGGAGCGGAGACGATGCTCTCCGAGAAGGTCGAGCATGGCTGAGAGGACGGCCACCAACGCCGCCCGCTGGGAGAGCCACCGCCGGCTCTTCGAGAACTACCTGGAGGGCCTCCATTTCGCGCAGGAACCCGAGTTCAAGGGACTCGAGGAGGCCATGCGCTACTCGATGCTCGCCGGAGGCAAAAGGGTGCGCCCGACGCTGTGCATGGAGACCGCGTGGGTGCTGGGGGCCGACCCGGAGATGACGCTTCCCTCGGCGGCGGCCATCGAGCTGATCCACACCTACTCGCTCATCCACGACGATTTGCCGGCTATGGACGACGACGACTTCCGGCGCGGACGCCCGACCGCTCACAAGAAGTTCGGGGAGGCGATGGCGATACTGGCCGGGGACGCTTTCTTCGGAGAAGCCCTAACCCTCATCACCGTGCATCAACAAGGCGAGCCGGAGCAGATACTGGGAGTGGTTCAGGAACTCGCGAGTTCGACGGGGGTCAACGGGATGGTCGGGGGGCAGGTTCTGGATATTGATCACACCGGGGTCGGGTCAGACGCCGACCCGCGTATTTTGAGCATGATCCACAAGTACAAGACCGGCGCGCTCATCAAGTCCTCGGCCCGCATCGGCGCGATCCTGGCCGGCGCCGACGACGGGGCCAGAGACGCCGTCTCCGCATACGCGGCGGAGCTCGGCCTCTGCTTCCAGATCGTGGACGATTTGCTCAACGCCACCGCGACGACCGAGGCCCTCGGAAAGAGCGCGGGCAGCGACGCCGAGCTCGGCAAGGCGACCTTCGTCGGGGTCCACGGGCTCGAAGGGGCGCGCGCCCAGGCGGACGAGTCGGTGGAGCGCGCCCTCTCGGCGCTGGCGAAAGTGCATGGCGACACTTCGGGGCTGCGGGACCTCGCGCTTTTCGTCCGTCATCGGGGAAGCTAGCCGCCCGGCATGAAAGCCGAGCGACAGCGGCTCGACGCCCTCCTCGTCGAACGCGGCCTCGCCGACAGCCGCTCGCGGGCTCAGGCAATGATCCTGGCCGGAACGGTCCGGGTGGAGGGTGAGGTCGTGAGGAAGGCCGGAACCAGATACTCCCCGGAGGAGGGGTTGGATCTATGCGTGGAGCGCCCTTCGCCTTTCGTCTCCCGAGCCGGAGAGAAATTGAGCGTCGCCCTCGACGAGTTCGAGGTCGATGTCGAAGGCAGGTTTTGCATGGACGCGGGAGCCTCGACGGGCGGCTTCACGGACGTGTTGCTCCAGCGTGGAGCGGAGCGGGTCATCGCGGCGGACGTCGGGTACGGACAGCTCGACTGGCGCTTGAGGAGCGACGAGCGCGTCGAGGTCATGGAGCGCGCGAACGTGAGACATCTCTCGGGTGAAGACCTCCCGTTTGCCCCGGACCTCCTCGTTTCGGACCTCTCGTTCATTTCGCTCGCCGTCGCGCTGGAGAGATTGCTTTCGAGCACTCCCTCCATCGTCGAAGCCATCGTCCTCGTCAAGCCGCAGTTCGAGGCGGGACCAAAAGAAGTCCGGCGCGGCGGCGTGGTCAGCGACCCGGAGGTCCGCGAGGCCGTGATCTCATCGGTCGCGGAGTCTTTTTCCCGCTTCGGCTTCGGAGCGAGGGAGCTTGCGCGAGCGGCGGTCGCCGGGAGGAAGTCCGGCAACCAGGAGTACGTGATGCGCCTGTTGCGAGGCGCGGAGCTTTCTCTGGATGAGACACGGGTTCGGGAGGTTGTCCGTGGAGGGTAGCCGGTTGCGCCGCGCCTGCGTGTTCGCGAGTCCGAACGTCGGGGAGGGGTACGTCAAGCGGCTCGTCGCGGCGCTGGAGGAGCGTGGGGTCAGGGTCGTCGAAGTGCGGAGGAACGGCGAGCCGGACGGGGATTTGGGGGCGGACGTCGTGTTCGTGCTTGGCGGGGACGGGACGATGCTCAGGGCGTCGAGGATCTACCCTGGAAAAGTACTGTTCGGGGTGAATTTCGGACGGGTCGGGTTCATGAGCGGGATGCTCCCGGAGGAGATCGAAGCCGGAGTCGAGAAGGTCGTGGGGGGTGGGCTCCACGTTCAGGAATACCGCAAGCTGGAGGTGAGCGTCGGGGGCGAAGAGTGGAGGACGGCGGCCAACGAGGCCGCGCTACTCAAGAAACAGACCCATCACATCGTCTCGGTGAACGTGTCCATCGGCGGCGAGGAGCTGTTCGCGTTCCGGTGCGACGGCTTCATCGCGGCGACGCCGCTCGGCTCGACGGCGTACGCGCTCTCGGCGGGCGGTCCGATAGTCTCGGGGGACGCCAAATGTTACGTGCTCGTGCCCATAGCGCCGCACGCGCTTGTGAGCCGACCGCTGGTTTTGGGCGGTGATCAGGTGACCGAACTCGCCCTCGTCGAGCGGGAGGCGGTGTTGTCTCTCGATGGAGGGGACCCGAGAGAGCTTCGCGCGGGGGACGTGGTGAGGATCAGGCTTTCAGGAGAAAGCGTTAGAATAGGCCGAACCGACGAGTGGACCTGGTGGCGAGCGGTGCGAAGGACGTTCCTCTAGTTCCGGAGGCGCAAAGCGATGATCACGGAAATATCCGTCGAGAACGTGGCCCTGATCGAATCGGCCACCCTCCGCCTCTCCCCGGGCCTGAACGCCATCACCGGCGAAACCGGCGCCGGAAAGACGCTGCTCGCGACTTCCCTCCAACTCCTCCTCGGAGGCCGCGCCCGCTCCGAAACCGTCCGCTCCGGCGCGAGCCGCGCCACCGTCGAAGGCGTGTTCTTGTTGCCCGAAGACAGTCGGGACGACATCCTCTCCGACTCCCTGGGAGACCTCGCGGAGGAGATCGAAGCGGATGAAGAGGTCGTTCTCAGGCGCACCCTCACAGAAGAAGGACGCTCGCGTTGCTATGTGAGCGGGGTCGCCGTTCCGGTCAAGGCGCTCGCTTCCCTCGGGGAACACCTCGTCTCCTACCACAGCCAGCGCGAGCAGGCGCGACTGACCGACCCGGGCGAACAACTCGCCATCCTCGACGATTTCCTCGCGGAAGACGCGCTGCGGGCGAAGTCGGAGCTTGGACTTCTCTGGCGAAGCCTCCGGGACGAACGAAGGGAACTCGAAGAGATACGCTCCACTTCGGAGGCGCGGCTGCGGGAGTTGGATTTCCTGCGGCATCAGGTCGAGGAGATCGAAGCCGCCAGCTTCTCGACCGAAGAGCTGGACGAACTCCTCCGCGAAAGAGACCGGCTCCGCAACGTCACGAGCCTTCTGGAAGCCGCCTCGGCGGCATCGTCGGCGCTCTCGCCGGAGGAAGGAATAGGGGCCATCGAGGCTTCCGCGAGCGCGGCTTCCGAACTCGAAGGAGCATCCCGCCACGACGAGAGCCTCTCCCAACTCGTGGAGCGGTTGAGCGGAGCTTCCGCCGAACTCGAAGACATTCTGTACGAGCTGCGAGCGTACCTCGATCGGCTCGAGGCGGACCCTGGCAGGCTCGAAGCGGTGGAGGACAGGATCTCCGATTTGAGAGACCTCCAGCGTAAATACGGCGAGGATGTGGAAAGCTACCTGCTGGACGCGAAGTCCCGGCTCGCCAGAATAGAAAACCTCGACAAAGAAACGGCGGAGCTGGAACGCGAAATAGCCGAAAGCGAGAGACGGGTAGAGGAGTTGTCAAAAGAGCTGACGACGGGAAGAGGGGAGGCGGCGGATCGGCTGGCGGAGAAAGTCCGGGCGAACCTCGCGGACCTCAACCTCGGCAGGACCGTTTTCAAGGCGGAGCTCGTTCCGGCGGAGGCGGGGCCGCTCGGGGCGGAGCGGGTGGAGTTCGTCATACAGCCGAACCCCGGCGAGCCGGAATTGCCCGTCAGGCGGTACGCTTCCGGGGGAGAGTTGTCGAGGATCATGCTCGCTTTGCGGTTGTCGCAGGAGAGGATAGAACCCGGGGCGACGTACATCTTCGATGAGGTGGACGCCGGCATCGGCGGCGAGACGGCGACGGCGGTTGGGGTTAAACTTCGGAAGCTCGGTGAGAAAAACCAGGTCCTCACCATAACGCACCTGCCCCAGATCGCCTCGGAGTCGGGTTCGCACATCGTGGTCGCCAAAGAGGAGTCTTTGGGGCGCACTATCACCCGCATCGAAACCGTCGAGGGGGAGGAGCGTAAAAAGGAACTCGCCCGGATGTTGTCGGGAAGGGTGGACGAAGCGTCGCTCGCTCATGCGTCGGAGCTTCTGGTGGAAAGCTCATGAAGAGTGGATTCATCAAGAACGGTGGGCCGGGCGGGGAGTTCAGGCTCTCCGGGCGGGCCGTCGTGGGGAAGAAGACGAAGGAAATGATATCGCGCCTCGACGGCGATACCATACCCGTGGTGGACCACGAGAACCTGGATCGCGTGACGGCGGAGACGCTGGTCGAGTCGGGCGTGGAGGCGGTCGTGAACGCGGCGGGTTCGGCGACCGGGATGTACCCGAACCTCGGGCCGTTCATCCTGGCGAGGGCGGGCGTGTACATCCTCGATGGGGTCGGGCGCAAAGTCTTCGAGCGCGTCGGGGACGGGGATGAGATCGAGCTTCGGGGAGACGGTCTTTTCAAGGACGGCGAACTGTTGGCGGTCGGCGAGCATCTGGACGAGGAAACCGCCGAGCGCAGGTTGCGCGAGAGCCGGGCGGTCGTCGGCGACGCCCTGGAGAGCTTCGCCCAGAACACCGTCGAGTACATGCGCCTCGAAAAAGGGCTCCTCTATTCGACGCTCGACGTGCCGGAGGAGATCGCGCGCGAAATACGCGGTCGGCACGTGCTCATCGTCGTGCGCGGTTACGATTACCGGCAGGACCTCACGGCTCTGAGGCCGTACCTGCGCGGGGTGAAACCGTACATCATCGCGGTAGATGGAGGGGCGGACGCCGTGATCGAAGCGGGCCGGAAGCCCGATCTCGTCTTCGGAGATATGGACTCCATCACCGGGCGCGGCCTCCTTTCCTCCGACCGGGTTCTCGTCCACGCTTACCCGGACGGCGACGCTCCCGGCATGGAGATCGTCAGGAAGGTCGGAGTCAAGGACGCGAAAACACTTCCCGCGCCCGGACTCTCGGAGGACATCGCCATCCTCATCGCCGAGCAATGCGGAGCGGAACTAATCGTCGCCGTCGGCACCCACGTCGGACTCGTCGAATTTCTCGACAAAGGACGAAAAGGCGCGTCGTCCACCTTCCTCACCCGCCTGAAGGTCGGGGCGAAGCTCGTCGACGCGAAAGGGGTGTCGAAACTCTACCCTTCGCAGGTCTCGCCGCTGATGCTCGTCGCTCTCGTGGCCGCGGGGCTCACCGCCGTCTCGGCGGTCGTGTATTCTTCGGAGCAGATGTTCGACATCTTCAACCTGCTGGCGATAAAGCTGCGTCTCCTGCTCGGCGTCTGAAGGAGGAAATTGCTTTTCCCTACTCCCTACTCCCTACTCCCTGGCTCGTGAAAGCGAGTCATGCCTGACCTTCGCTACCACTTGATATCGCTCATCTCAGTGTTCCTGGCTCTCGCCATCGGCATCCTGCTCGGAGTGGCGATGGCTGATGAGGGCGTCGTCAGCGACCGGCTGGAGGCGGAGATCTCCGACATCCAGCAGCGTTTCGACCGCCAGAGAGTCGAGATCGGCGAGCTTCAAGAGCGCGCCGCCACCGACGAAAACCTCCTCGAGGCGATGTCGGAGACCATGATATCCAACCGCCTCACGGGCATCGAGGTCGCCCTGGTCTCCGGTCCCTACGCCGACCAGGAAACCGTGGACGGCGTCGAGAACGCCCTCGACTCTTCCGGCGCGAACATAACGAGCGTCGAGGAACTCCCGGCGCCGTCCTCCCCGGACGAAGTCACGAGCGGCATCGAGGCGACGACCCCGGTGCAGGGCGAATACACCGACACCGCCCTCTCCATCCTCGAAGAGACCGGGGAAGAGTCCTTTCCGCCACAGGCCGTGGTCTTTATCGGAGGCGGCGAACTTCCGCCGGAGTCCCCGACGGGGACGCTTCGCGCATTGAACGAAGCTCAGGCCGACATGTTCGAGGTCTGGCAGGACGCCGGAGTTCGCGTCGTGGCCACCGAGTCCTCCGACACCGAACGCTCGGAAATAGAACTCTTCCAGAGCGCGGGCCTCGCTTCCGCGGACAACGCCGACACCTCCGCCGGAAGAGCGTCCGTCATCCAGCTCCTCGCCTCCGACGCCGAAGGCTCCTACGGAACGAAAGACACCGCCTCGGAACTCTTCCCGCCCGCCCCGGAATAGCCGCTACAGCGGTTCGCCGCCGGACAAACCGCGCCGTCAGCTTTCTGTTTTCGGCCGATGCCCGGATCGGCGGAGTGAGAGAAGTATAATGGTTCTGGGGGCGTGGGCATCCTGGGGGCGCGGGCTGGAC
>JBOHBL010000453.1:0-11918 GCA_050698295.1 Rubrobacteraceae bacterium
AGACACGAGCCCGCCCGCGTCCGCGAGGGTGCGTCCGGCGACTTCTCTGTCCGGGTGGTCTTCGAGGGCCGGATGGTGAACCTTCGCTATCTTCGGGTTTTTGGCGAGGCGGTTCGCTATCTCGCGCGCGTTCTCGCACTGGCGGGACATGCGGAGCGGCAAGGTTTTCAGGCCCCGGTGCGCGAGCCAGGCTTCGAAGGGACCCATCACGTAGCCAACGGTCTTGCGAACCTGCTCGATGGCCGCGTCGTACGGCGCTCTCGCCGCGACGACGCCCGCGGTCAGGTCCCCGTGGCCCGCCAGGTACTTCGTCGCGCTGTGGACCACGATGTCCGCTCCGAGGTCGAGGGGACGTTGCAGGTACGGCGTGCCGAAGGTGTTGTCCACGATCAGGACCGAGCCCGCAGCCTTCGTTATCTCCGCTATCGCCGGCACGTCGGCCACGCGCAAGAGCGGGTTCGAAATCGTCTCGATGACGACGGCGCGGGGCTCGTGTTCGTTCACCTTCTTCTCGACATCTTTTAGATCGTAGGCGTCGAAGAAAAGCGTTTCCGCTCCGGCGGCGCCGAAGACCTGGAGGAGGAGGACCGAGGTGGACCCATACAGTTGGTCGGCGGCGAGGGCGGTCGCGCCGCTTCCCACCTCCGCCGCCACGAGCGCGACGTGCATCGCCGCCATCCCCGAGGAGAGGGCGAAGGCGCGGGAGGCTGCGGAGGGGTCTTCGAGTGAGGAGAGGGCGTCCTCGAAGGCCGTTATCGTGGGGTTGCCCCAGCGGGCGTAGCCGTAGCCCGGCTCCTCGCCGCCCAGGACCCTGTCCGTCGTCTCGATGTCGGGGTGGGCGAAGGTCGTCGAAGCGTATATGGGGGTTGAGATCGGGTAGAAGTCTTTCCTGTCTTCCGTCTGTCCGACGCGCCCTTCTCCGGCGTGGACGGCCCGCGTCTCGAAGCGTCGCTCTTTCATAGTGTCCTATACTACCCCTCGCAGGGGAAGCTTTCAGGAGGTTGAGATGGAGCAAGACAGGATCTCGTACTTCGAGAACATGCTGGCCGACAACCCGGACAACCCGACCGGACTCCTCGCCCTCGCCAACGAATATGGAAAGGCGAACCGTCGCGAGGACGAAGCCGCCACATTGCAACGCTACGTCGCCAACCACGACGACGAGGGAAACGCCTATCAGAGGCTTGGCGAAGTCCTCGTCGAGCTTGGGCGCGAGGACGAGGCCGGGATCGCCTATGAAGAGGGGATAAAACAGGCCCGGAGGTTCGGTCACGACGGGATGGCCGAGGAGATGGAGACCTCGCTCGGAGGTCTCGGGTAGGGCGTTGTTTTCACGCGCTTCGGGTACAAGAAGCAAACGAAGATGTGAGTTATATTATCGGGAAGATTTGGATGTTTGATCATCTCGAAAAGCGGAGGCGAGAGGCGGCGCGAAAAACGGTTTCGCGTTGCCTCTTTCGTCTGCCTCCGGTCGGAAACAAGACTCGTTACGTGAGGGTGTGATCCAGTTGCAGCAGCAGACCGGGAGCCAGTTTCAAGGCCCGAACCTCGGTTATGTTTTGGAACTCTACGAGAGGTTCCGCGAAGACCCGAGCTCGGTGGACGATGAGGCCCGCGAGTTCTTCGAGGCCTGGCGACCGCCGGAGCCGAACGGACGGGGAGTGGAAGCCGCCCCTTCCGCTGGGGTGGACGTGGATAAAGTCGTCGGGGCGGCGAAGTATATTCGTTCGATCCGGGACTTCGGACATTCTTCCGCTCAACTCGACCCGCTCGGCTCCGAGCCGCCCGGCGACCCGGCGCTCGACGTCGAGTGGCACGAGATAACCGACGAAGACCTCGAAGCGATGCCTTCGAGCGCCATCGGCGGTCCCATCGCCGAGAGAACGAACAACGCCCTCGAAGGAGTGAACGAGCTCAGGCGCCTGTATTGCAAGACGACCGGCTACGACTTCGGACACATAGCGCATTTGCCCGAAGAACGTTTCTGGCTGCGCGACGCCGTCGAGTCGGAGAGGTTCGGGGGCGAGACGAGCCCTGAGATGGCGAAGAGGATCCTGCGCCGCCTCACCCGCGTGGACACTTTCGAGAAGTTCCTACACAAGACCTTCCTCGGTCAGAAACGCTTCTCCGTGGAGGGCAACGACATGGTCGTCCCGATGCTCGACAGGCTCATGCGCCTCGCCAACGACGCGGAGGTGCCCGAGGTCGTCATGGGCATGGCGCATCGAGGAAGACTGAACGTCCTCGCTCACGTCCTCAACAAGCCGTACTCCAAAATCTTCGGCGAGTTCCAGCAGCCGGACCGGGGCGAGGGGACCTCCGTCGCCGAGAGTTCCGGGCAGGGCTGGGTCGGGGACGTGAAGTATCACCTCGGGGTGAGGAACTTCCATCTGGAGGAAGGCGAAGAGACCTCGAAGGTCTTCATCAACCTCGCTCCCAACCCGAGCCACCTCGAACACGTCAACCCGGTCGCTCTGGGCATGACCCGCGCCGCTCAGGAGAAGCGCGACGAAGCGGGGGCTCCTCAGCAGGACACTTCGGCCTCGTTCAACGTCATCCTCCACGGAGACGCGGCGTTTATTGGGGAGGGCGTGGCCGCCGAGTCGCTCAACCTCATGAGGTTGCCGGGGTACACGACGGGCGGCGCCATACACATCATCACCAACAACCAGCTCGGGTTCACGACCGAGAAGGAAGATTCGCGTTCGACCACGTACGCCAGCGACCTCGCCAAAGGCTATGAGATCCCCATAGTCCACGTCAACGCCGACGACCCGGAGGCTTGTCTGGCGGCGATAGGGATGGCCTTCGCCTACCGCCAGAAGTTCCACAAGGACTTCATGATCGACCTGGTCGGCTACCGCCGCTTCGGACACAACGAGGGCGACGAGCCGGCCTACACCCAGCCGACGATGTACGAGAAGATAAAAAACCACCCGACGGTGCGCGAAGTCTGGGCGAAGACTCTCGAAGAGCGCGGCGTCATCGAAGACGGCGAGGCCGACAGGCTCGTCGATGAGATGTTCGAGCGGATGCAGGAGGTCCACAAGGGCGAGGCGACCGAAGAGGACACCGACGAGGACCTTGTCACGGATCAACCCTACACGCCGCTCGTGGAGATCCCCGAGACCGCCGTCCCCGCCGAGAGGCTCGAAGGACTGAACAAGGCCATGCTCGAACGCCCCGAGGACTTCACCCCGAACTCCAAGCTCGAGCGCCTCTTCCAGAAAAACCGCGGCGACCTTGAGAGCGTCGACTGGGCCCACGCCGAAGCTCTGGCCTTCGCCTCGCTGCTCGAAGACGGTGTCGCCATCCGGCTCACCGGCCAGGACTCCGCGCGCGGTACGTTCTCGCAGCGCCACGCCGTCCTTCACGACGAAGAGACCGGAGAGCCCTACGTCCCGCTCCAGAACCTTCCGCAGTCCACGGCTTCCTTCGCGGTCTACAACAGCCCGTTGTCCGAGATCGCGGTGATGGGCTTCGAGTACGGATATTCGATGAACACGGACGATTCCCTTCTTCTCTGGGAGGCGCAGTACGGCGACTTCGCCAACGTCGGGCAGCCCATGATCGACCAGTTCATCGTCAGCGGCCAGGCGAAGTGGGGGCAGGCGTCCGAACTCGTGATGCTGCTTCCGCACGGCTATGAGGGGAATGGGCCGGAGCATTCGAGCGCGCGGCTCGAACGCTTTCTCCAGCTTGCGGCGCACGACAACGTGAGGATCGCCAACCTCACGACGGCGGCCCAGTATTTTCACCTGCTGCGTGCTCAGGCGATCTTGAGGCAGAAGCAGAGGCCGCTCATCATCATGGCGCCGAAGAGTTTGCTACGGCACCCGATGGCGATGAGCGAACTCGAAGACTTTACCGACGACCACTTCCATCCCGTCCTCGATGACGAGGAAGCGAAGAGTCGGGCCGATTCCATCGAGCGGTTGATCCTCTGCTCGGGCAAGATCTTCACCGAGCTTGCCGGGGCGGACGAGCGCGGGGAGGCCGAGGACGTGGCGATAGGCCGCATCGAGCTTCTCTATCCCTTCCCGGAGGCGGACATTCGGACGGTGATCGAGGGCTACCCCAACCTGCGCGAGATCCTCTGGGTTCAGGAAGAACCGAAGAACATGGGCGCCTGGACGTTCATGGAGCCTCGCCTGCGCGAGATGGTCGAGGTCCCGGTTCGCTACCTCGGCAAGCCCGCCCGCCCGAGTCCGGCTCAAGGGGCGGCCCGTTTCCACAAAGAGGAACACGCCGCGATAGTGCGCGAAGCCCTCGAAAGAACGGACGGGGTCGGAAGAGACGACGCGGAGGAGGCCGTCGAAGCCACGCAGTCCCGTTCCGGCGGAACGAGCGCCTGAAGATCACATCGAGAGAGAAGAGGTAAGAGGTGCCTGAGATTTACGTCCCGGAGCTTGGAGAATCGGTCGCCGACGCGACGGTCGGACAATGGCTCAAGAAGGAGGGCGAAGCCGTCAAAAGCGGCGAGCCGCTGGTCGAGCTCGAGACCGACAAAATAAACTTCGAGGTCGAAGCCGAACAGGACGGCGTTCTGGAGTCGATAACCAAAGAAGAGGGCGAAACGGTCGGCGTCGGAGATGTCATAGGCTCCATCGGCGAAGGCGACGGAGCCGCGCCCGCCGAGGAAGAGCCGGAACAGGAGCAGCCCGAGCAGGAACGGCCCGAAGCTGAGGCCGAACCTGCGGAGGCGCCTGAGGAGACCGACGGTCATCGCGGGGAAGAAGGGTTCCGGGCTTCGCCTTCGGTGCGGAGGCTCGCGGAGGAGTATGAGATCGAGCTGTCTTCCATCTCGGGCTCTGGCGCCGGCGGGCGCATAACCCGCGAGGACGTGGAGCGTTCGATCCGCGAGAAGGACCGTCCGTCCGCTCCCGCGCCGGAAGAGGACGGCAAGCAAAGACAACCCGCTCCCCAACCTGCCGCCTCCGCGAACGGTCGCGCCGACCTCGAAGAGCGGGTGCGGGTGTCGCGCCGCCGCCAGACCATCGCCCAGCGTCTCGTCGAGTCGCAGCAGACGGCGGCGATGCTCACCACCTTCAACGAGGTGGACATGACGGCGGTCATGGAACTCCGCAAGCGCCGCAAGGACGAGTTCCAGGAGCGCACCGGAGCGAGGCTCGGCTTTATGAGCTTTTTTACCAAAGCCTCCGTCGCCGCACTCAAATCGTCGCCGAAAGTCAACGCCGAGCTTCAGGGGAACGAGCTCGTCCTCAAGAAGTACTACGACATCGGCGTGGCCGTGAGCACCGACGAGGGGCTCGTCGTCCCCGTCTTGCGCGACGCGAATAATAAGAGCTTCGCCGAGATCGAGACCGGCATCGTGGACCTCGCGACCAAAGCTCGCGACGGTAAGTTGACCCTCGAAGATTTGACCGGCGGCACCTTCACCATCACAAACGGCGGCATCTTCGGAAGTCTTCTTTCGACCCCGATTCTCACCATGCCCCAGGTCGCCATCCTCGGGATGCACAAGATTCAGGAGCGTCCGATGGTCGTGGAAGGGGAGATTAAGGCGCGTCCGATGATGTACGTCGCGCTCTCCTACGACCACCGCGTCATAGACGGCGCCGAGGCCGTCGGCTTCCTGGTGAAAATAAAAGAGCTCATCGAAGACCCGGAGAGTTTATTGCTCGAAGGGTAAAGGGATGTCCGACCTGGAAGCATTGCTGGCGAAGGCGCGGAGGTTGGCTAAAGAGCGCCGGTGGGGAGGGAGGGGGTCGCCGTCAACACTGCGATTCTGAAGTTGTCGCCGGATCACGTGCCGAGCCTCACCCGTCGGGGACGCTGTTATCAGGAAATGGGCAATCTCAAAGCCGCAAAGAAAGACTATGGGGTGGTTTTGAGCTTGGATCCCGGTAACAGGATCGCCCAAAACGCGCTTGGCAAGCTGGATGAGAACGCCACGCTTCGCCGAAGGGTTCAAATCGTTGAGAAGGAGCGTCTCAAAGCCAGAAACAGTTGGAAACGCCGCCAGGAGGAAGACCGGAGGTCCCGAGAGCGGGCGCGCGTCTGGACGAAGCGACGCTTGCGGCGGAAGCAGAATCTTCGCAGGGTTGACTCCTTGACCAGCTTCGACGAGGCTCGTAGTCTCGCGGTCGCGGCAAAAGAAGCGTCCTCCCCGGATTACGAGCTTGCCATAGCGGCCTTCAGGAAGGCTTTCATGCTCGACCCGAGCCGAAAGGGCATCCTCGTGAGCCTGGCCGCGACTTACCGGGCGGACAGGCACCTCAGTAAAGCGGAGAAGCTCTACGCCTGGATACTGGAACATAAGGGAGGCACCGCGGCGCAGATAGGATTGGCCGCAGTCTACCGCGACATGAAAAGACCCGAAGAAGCCTGCAAGCTATACAAAAGCGTCCTCCACGAGCGCCCGGACGACCTTTACGCGCTCAAAGGAATCGCCGGAGTTTACTCGGATCTCGGCTTCACGGAAAAGGCGGTCGAAACGTATGAAAAGGCGGTCGCTTCGGCTAGAAAACATGGCAAGTCCTTCGATGCTGTCCGCGAGCTCGAGAAAATAAAGGAGAAGTACAAGCGCGAAAACCAGACCTCGAAGGCTGCCTGGATAGACTCGGTGATCCAAAACCTTCGCGCCGGCTGAGAATTCACAAGAGAAATTATGCGGGTGAGCCTCTTGGTTCCAGAACGAGGTTTATGCCGCGCAGGATCTCGTATGCGCGCTCGCGTGAAAGCGAGCCTATTTGCTCGCGCAACTCTCTCTTGTCCACGGTTGAAAGTTGAGAGACATTGACCACGCTCTGTTCCTGTAGATTCCCCTCACCCGGCGCGAGCAACACGTTGCCCACATCTCCCGCCCGGCGCAAATTCGAGGTGAGAAGGCACACGACGACGGTGTTTATCCGGCTTCTGTTGAAAGCGTCGTTCTGGACGACCACATGAGGTCGGCTGTAGCCTGGCGCTGAACCGGTTGGTACGGTCATGTCAACCCAGAAAATATCTCCCTGCCTAATAGTCTTCCTCCTCCATTCGTCTCAGCCTCCAAGCTTGATACTCCCTCATGCGCTCCGTATATTCACGCTCTTCCTCATCCGGCCCATCAGCATACGACTCATTGAGGCGATCAGTGATCTCCCGACTCTCCTGATCCCGCACAAACTTCGCAACGGCCCTCTCATAAAACTCGCTGCGCGATACTTTCATCCACCCGGCCCGCTTATCGGCCTCCTTGAACAACTCTTCGTCTATCGAGATAGCCACTTTTGCTTTCGGCATCGGTCATACCTCCTTTCGTACTTCGAGTATAACAACGGTAGGCGTTTGCGGAAAACAGGCGCTTCCCGTAACCTCTCCGTGCGAGATAGATTGCGGAGGGACATGGCGAAAGAGAACAATATAGTGGAGCGGCTGTTATCCGGGGACAGGCGGGCATTGGCGCGGGTCATATCGAAGATAGAGCGCGGGGACGAGGAGGCGAAGGGGATCGTCGCCGAAGTCTATCCGAAGACCGGAGGGGCCATAACCATCGGCTTCACCGGGCCGCCGGGCGTGGGGAAGAGTTCCATAATCGCGAAGCTCATCAAACTCTACCGTGAGGAAGACAAAAGGGTCGGTGTCGTTTCGGTGGACCCTTCGAGTCCGTTTTCGAAGGGGGCCATTCTTGGCGACAGGATTCGGCTCTCCGATCACTTCCTCGACTCCGGCGTCTTTATTCGCTCGATGGGGTCGAGGGGGCATCTTGGGGGGCTTGCCGGAGGCTCGCGGCTCGCCGCTTTAGCCATGGAGGCGGCGGGTTTCGACGTGGTGCTGTATGAGACGGTCGGGGTGGGGCAGGGAGAAGTCGAGGTCGCGTCCGCGGCTGATACCGTCGTCCTCGCCCTTCAGCCTGGCTCCGGGGATGCGGTTCAGGCTTTGAAGGCGGGGGTCATGGAGATCGCGGACGTTTTCTGCATCAACAAGGCGGACAACCCGCAGGCCAAAAGCGCGAAGTCCGAGGTGCGGCAAATTCTGGAGATCGGCCACGAGCTAGATCCGGACCCGTGGTTTCCGCCGATAGTTTTAACGAGGGGGGACACCGGAGAAGGCATCGAAGAACTGAAAGGCGAGATCGAGAACCATCGGGCGCACCTCATCGAGAGCGGGAAGATGGAAGAGCGTCGGCGGGGCGCGCTCAAGGAGTTCGTCGTTTCCTGGGCGACGAGCCGGTTGGAGAAGGAGATGAAGGAGAAGTTGAGTCGGGAGGACACCGACCTTCTGGAGGAAGTCTACGAGCGGCGACTCGACCCGATATCGGCCTCCGAGAGGATCTACCGCGAAGTCTGATGGCGAAAGCCGGATGATGAAACCCGCTGATGGACCCCGGCGAATAATAAGCCTCGTCCCGTCCCTGACGGAGGCGTTGTTCGTTTTCGGGGTCGGCGAGCGGGTCGTCGGGCGGACGAACTATTGCGAGTATCCGCCCCGCGCCGTCCGAAAAGCGGAGAAAGTCGGCGGCACGAAGAAGGTGGACGTCGGGAGGGTTTTGTCTCTGGAGCCCGACCTCATTGTCGCCGTCAGGGAGGAGAACAGCCGGGAGGACGTGGAGAAGCTCCATGAGGCGGGCATCCCCGTCTTTCTCGGCGAGCCCGAGACGGTGGATGGCGCGATCTCGATGCTGCGGGAACTCTCGGCGCTCGTGGGCGCGCCGGACTTCGAGCCGGTCCTCGGATCCATCGAGCGGACGCGCGATCGGTTGAGGGAGATTCGATCCGAAAATCCGCGCCGGGTGTTCGTCCCGATCTGGAAGGGACCGTACATGACCATCGGGGGCGACACGTACGTGAGCGACATTATCGAAACCTGTGGAGGAGAGAACGTCTTCAGAGACAGGGTCCGTTACCCGGAGGTCACGCTCGAAGAAGTCGAGGAAGCTCGGCCGGAGGTCATCCTGCTCCCGGACGAACCCTATGTTTTCTCCGCGGTGGATCTCGAAGAATTTTATGCGCTCGACGTTCCCGCCGCTCGCGAGGACCGTGTTCACCTCGTGGATGGGAAACTCCTCACCTGGTACGGGCCGCGGATGGGGAGCGGTTTGACGCAGCTATCGGCGCTGCTCAGAGTCGGTGGCCGCGCGTGATCGACAAAGAGTTCGGGGCGACGTTGGAGAGGCCGCGGATCGAACCGTCGCCGCCCGCGAGCATGGTCGGCGGGAGCGTGACGAGAAAGCTCGATGATCTCCCTGGTCGCGCCCGTTCGTCATACCTAATCCGGTTAAGCATCTCCAGGTTGATGTTGAGTGAGAGAAGAATGATGGTTCTCTCTGGGGCGCGGGCTTCCAGAGCCCGCTGAACGCCACATCCCGCTCTCATGCGGGCATCGATGCCCGCACCCCAGGACATCTTCTCTCAAGTTGGAGATACTTAATTCCTTCCCAGAGCCGCATTTGTCTGTCCGTGTTCCGAACGCATCCTACACCTTCGTCGGCGGACGCGGAATATAATCATCGGGCAGGCGATCGAAACCTGAAGGGACGAAACCGCATGGCGATACGGGTCGGGGCGCAAATAAAGCCGCAGCACGCGGAGTACGCGAAGATGCGCGAGACGTGGATCGCGGTCGAAGAGCTGGGAGCCGACACGCTCTTCAACTGGGACCATTTCTATCCGCTCTCGGGGGAGCCGGAGGGGAAGCACTTCGAGTGCTGGACGCTCCTCGGAGCGATGGCCGAGGTCACCGAAAAGGTCGAGTTCGGGGCTCTGGTGACGTGCAACTCGTACCGGAACCCGAACCTCCTCGCCGACATGGCCCGCACCGTGGACCACATTTCAAATGGGCGGCTCATCCTCGGGATGGGCTCCGGATGGTTCGAGAAGGACTACGACGAATACGGCTACGAGTTCGGGACGGCTCCCGGAAGACTCAAACAACTCGACGCCGCGATGCCCGTTATAGAGGCGAGGCTTCAGAAACTCAACCCCGCGTCCACCAGGAATATCCCCGTTCTCATCGGGGGCGGAGGAGAGAAGGTGACGCTCCGCATCGTCGCCGAGCGCGCCCGCATCTGGAACGGCATCGGCGACCCGGGGAAGGTGGCCCGGAAGAGTCGAATCCTCGACGAGTGGTGCGAAAAGGTCGGGAGAGATCCCAAAGACATCGAACGCTCCGCCCTCATAAACCCTGAACATATCGAACACGCCGATGAGTACGTCGAGAACGGCATAACGCACCTGCTCGTCGGCTCCTCCGGCCCCGACTACGACCTCGATCCTCTTCGAGATTTGATCTCCTGGCGCGACGAGCGCCTCGAAAAGGAGTCCGCTTGAGCCGCTGGAGAAAGGAAGTGGTTGCGGGCGAGGTGGATCTCGCCGTCTGGCGCTCCGGCGAAGGCGAGCCCCTCGTCTGTCTCCACGGCATCACCGCCCAGCACCGCTCCTTCAACGCCCTGGCGAAGCGCCTCGGATACGACCGCGAGCTCATCGGCGTGGACCTCCGGGGCCGGGGCGATTCCGCAAAACCGGACTCCGGCTACGGCCTCGAAACCCACGCTCGCGACGTGTTCCGCGTCCTCGAATGGCTCGGGCTGGATCGCGCCGTTCTTTGCGGGCACTCGATGGGGGCGTTCGTCGCCACGAAAGCCGCGCTCCTCGAACCGGGTCGGGTTCGCGCCCTCGTCCTGCTCGACGGCGCCTGGCCGCGAGTGGAGACCTCGGAAGAGGAGCAAAAAGTGCTGGATGAAGGACTCGCCCGCGCCTTCTCGCGTCTCGATATGACCTTCGAGAGCGTTGAGGCATACCTCGATTTCTGGTTCCCCGGACAGGGACTCGCGCCCGAAGACCTCGATCCCGACCTCGCCGATTACTATCTCTACGACCTCGAAGAGGTAGACGGCGGATACAGGCCGAAGGCCCACAGGCCCGCCGCCGAAAAAGACGCCGCCTCGCTAGCCGCCGAAGCTCCGGACGCCCAAGAAATGAGAAACGTCTCTTGTCCCGTCATGCTCGTCCGGGCGAAAGAGGGCTTCTTCCCCGGCAGCGACCCCCTCGTCCCGGACGAGGTGAGGGATGATATGACGAAAGCTCTGGATATTCGATTGGAGACGGCCCTCGAAGCCAGTCACTATTCGATGATGTTCGATCCGGCGGCAAAGCGAGCGGCTAGCGAGGTCGAGGAATTCCTGCGCTCTCTGGAGTAAACTCCCCGCTCGGAAACGTTTTGACGCGCGGACTTCCGTCCGGCGCGAAACCCGAACTTCGAAGGAGTCTTTGAACGGCATGTCGGAATGGGTGTTGGAAATAATGGAGGGTCTGGGATACCTCGGCCTGTTTCTGGTGCTGGTGATAGAGAACGTCTTCCCCCCGATCCCCTCCGAACTCGTGCTGCCTCTGGCCGGGTTCCTGGTCGGACTCGGGCAGTTCAACTTCTGGGGGGCTGTGGCGGCGTCCACCTTCGGAGCGGTTTTCGGGGCGTGGGTACTCTACGCTCTCGGACGCT
The DNA here is from genome assembly GCA_050698295.1 of Rubrobacteraceae bacterium. Taxonomy (GTDB): domain Bacteria; phylum Actinomycetota; class Rubrobacteria; order Rubrobacterales; family Rubrobacteraceae; genus JACCWD01. The sequence goes on from JBOHBL010000453.1 coordinate 11,440, forward strand.
GGGGGGGACGCCCGGTCGTCCTCCGCTACGGGCGCGTCCTGCGGGTCACCGAGAAAGACCTCGCCAACGCCGAAGGCTGGTTCGAACGGTACGGCGACTGGGTGGTTCTCTTCGCCCGGCTCGTCCCACTCGCAAGAAGCATAGTCTCCATACCCGCCGGAACGATGAGGATGCCGATATTGCGCTTCACGCTGCTCACCACGCTCGGGACGGGGGCGTGGAACATACTGCTCATCTACGCCGGATACCTCCTCGGCGAGAACTGGGAGGCCGTCAGCCGCTGGGCCGGAGCCTACTCCGATGTAGTCGTCTTCTTGATGGCAGTCGCCACGGTCGTTTTTATAGCCTTCGAAATCCTTCGCCGCCGCGCCGGAAAACGCGCCGGTTAGAGCGATTCGCTCCGCGAATCGCGCAATTAGCAGATAGCGGTTAGCCATTAGCAAGGACAAAAAGCTAACGGCTAACCCGCATTATTCATG
>JBOHBL010000454.1:0-9170 GCA_050698295.1 Rubrobacteraceae bacterium
GATCCATTCCCAGGAACCGGGTCGAAGCTCGGGCCGTGGAAGAGTTGCTGGGGAGAGTCTTGGCCGGAGATGCGGAGTTGGTTTCTTCCTTTGTCGTGAAGGCGGAACATTCTCGTTTGTCCGAGCCGGCTCGTCGGGTGAGGGTGGGGAATCTCATCTCCTTCGCGCGGAAACACGTTACGTCGAATACGGAGATACTGGAAAGGGCCACGGCGCTGGAGGAAATCGGCTTTGGAGCGGGGGATGCGTTGCACATTGCCGCCGCCGAACACGCCGGGGTGGACTACTTTGTAACCTGTGATGATAAACTCATCAGCAAGGCTCGGCGGACCAATCTCTTGGCGCGAGTAATCTTGCCCCAGGAGTTGATCGAGGAGAACGTTATCTGATGCAAACGCGCAAACTCACGGACGAGGAGATAGACCGTCTCGGCTACGAGGCGCTCAAGGAGAAGCTCGGAGTTCTCGGGGCCACCCGGTTCATAGGGCTGCAACTCGAACGCTCCAGGGACGACTACGCGAAGATAAAGGACAAAATCTTCGAGGGCATGACCGTCGAGGAGATATACGCCGAAGCTACTCGCCTCGACTCCGAACGCCGCTCTCCTCGCTGAGAGCCTCAGCCGTCCTCGCCCCGTATTCCAGTCCGTCCACGAGAGCCTGCCAGGAAGCCTCGATGATGTTCTCCCCAACCCCCACCGCGCCCCAAACCCGCTTGCCGTCCGTCGAGTCTATGAGAACTCGCGTGGTCGCGGCGGTCGCCCGATGCTCATCGAGTATCCTCACCTTGTAGTTCGAGAGGTGGATGGAGGCAAGCTCCGGATAGTGCTTCTCGATGGCCGCTCGAAGCGCCCTGTCGAGCGCGTTCACCGGACCGTTTCCCTCGGCGGTCGAGATCACTCGCTGTCCCTTCACGAGCAACTTTATGGTTGCTTCGACGGTGGTTTCTCCATCCGCCCTTTTCTCGGAGATTATGCGGAAGCTCTCGAGCTCGAAGAGGGGTCGCGCCTCCCCGGTTGTCCGCTCGATGAGCAGCGCGAACGAAGCGTCGGCGGCCTCGTAATGGTATCCCTCGTGTTCTTTCTGCTTCATCGCCATGAGCACGGCGGTGACGTCCCCGGCCTCGATGCCGAGTTCTTCGGCCTTCGCGAGAATGGAATTCTTCCCGGAAAGCTCGCCGACGGGAGTGCGCCGCGTATTTCCAACACTCTCCGGCTCGACGTGTTCGTAGGTTCTGGGATCCTTCGAGATCCCATCCACGTGCAGCCCGCCTTTATGGGCGAACGCGCTCTGCCCCACGAACGGACGATGCCCGTCGGGCGTGAGGTTCATGAGCTCGGAGACGTAGTTGGAGACCTCGGTGAGCTTTCGTAATTGCTCGTCCTCGACGACTTCGTGTCCCATCTTGAGTTGCAGGTTCGCGATAGTCGTCACCAGATCACAGTTGCCGCAACGCTCCCCGACCCCGTTTATGGTCCCCTGAACGTGCGTCGCTCCGGCCTCGATGGCGACCAGAGCGTTGGCGACGCCACAGCCGGAATCATTGTGGGTGTGGATGCCGATTTCCACGTTCGGAAACTCCGCCACGGTGCGAGCTACGATCTCCTTTAACTCGCTCGGAAGCGTCCCTCCGTTCGTGTCGCACAGGACGAGCGTCGTGGCTCCGGCCCCGGCGGCGGCGCGAAGCGCCGAGAGCGCGTGTTCGGCGTCGTCCTTGAAACCGTCGAAGTAGTGTTCGGCGTCGAAGATGACTTCTATGCCGGCCTTCTCCAGATACGCCACGGTGTCCCGCACCGACTCGACGTTCTCTTCCGGCGTCGTGCGGAGGACTTTCTCGACGTGCATCTTCCAGCTTTTGGCGACGATGCACGCGACCGGCGCCGACAGGCTCGCAAGCAGCGTCACCGCCGGGTCGTCCTCGGCGCGGCTGTTCGGGCGTCTGGCGCGGGTGAATGCGACGAGCTTCGCGCTCCTTAGCTCGCCCGCGTCGAAGCCCTCGAAGAACTCGAGGTCCTTCGGGTTCGAGGCCGGAAAGCCAGCCTCGATGTAATGGACTCCCAGAGAATCCAGTTCCCTCGCTATTCGCGCCTTGTCTTCGGTTGTGAGGGTGACGCCCTCGCGCTGGGTGCCGTCCCTCAAGGTCGTGTCGAACAATTTTATACTCACGCCACTCCTTCCCCGGCCGCTACCCACCGGCTCACGGCTTCCGTCACTTCTTTCGTGTTTTTGTCTCCTCCGAGGTCTTTCGTGAGGAACTTCGCCTCCATCGCCGCCGAGACGCCCTGTTCGATGGCGCCGGCCACGTCCGGGCGGCCCAGGCCGTGGCCGAACATCATCGCCGCCGAGAGGATGGTGGCGTACGGGTTTGCGGCTCCCTGTCCGGCGATGTCCGGCGCGGTTCCGTGGACCGGCTCGAAGAGGCCGGGGGTTCCCGGCTCTCCGAGGCTCGCGCTCGGCAACATGCCCATCGAGCCCGGCAATACGGCGGCTTCGTCGGAGAGAATATCTCCGAACAAATTGTCCGTGACGATCACATCGAAGCGGCCTGGGTTGGTGATGAGGTGCATCGCCGCCGCGTCCGCCAAAACGTGGTCCAGCTCGACGTCGGGATATTCCTCGGCGACCTCCGTGACGACCTTCCGCCACAGCCTCCCCGTCGCCATCACGTTCGCCTTGTCCACCGACGTGACGCGCCGCTTCCTCCTCTTCGCCGCGTCGAAGGCCACGCGAGTCACGCGGACGACTTCATCTCTGGTGTACACGCTCTCGTCGCTGGAGTACTCGAAGCCCTCGGTCTTCTCTCCGAAGTACGCGCCCCCCGTGAGCTCGCGCACGATGAGGATATCCACGCCCGAGACGATCTCACGCTTCAGCGGCGACCAGTCGATGAGGGCGGGAATCGCCGCCACGGGCCGCAAATTCGCGAACGTCCCGAGCGTTTTGCGAAGCGCGAGAAGCCCGGCCTCGGGCCGTATTTCTCCGCCGTCGAACTCCGGGTCGCCGACCGCGCCGAGAAGCACCGCGTCAGAAGACTTCGCCCGTTCGAGGGTCTCGTCGGACACCGGATTTCCTTCCTCGCGTATCGCCGCCGCCCCGACTTTTCGCTCCTCGTAATTCAGCGTGACCTCGAAGTGCTTCGCCGCCGCGTCCATCACGGTTCTCGCGGCGTCCACCACCTCCGGCCCGATGCCGTCTCCGGGTAGAAGCAGGATGTCGAACGAGTCAGTCATATTTTTCCTCCCTGGTGCCTAAAATTCACTCCGCGCCTCCAGCCACTCGCGGCCTCCCGGGCCGAGGGCTGCGTCGAGCAACTCTTCGGCGCGTTTTTCGTCCACGATCTCCGTCTCGTTCCACAGAGCGTGGACGAGGCGTTTGAGAAAGTCCTCTCCGAACTGCTCGACGGCGGCGTCGCCGAGCGAGAGGAGAAGGTTCTGAAAAGCCATCTGCTCCTTAGCCGTCGCCGCGCCTGTGAACTCGCGCACCGCGAAGCCGGGGTGTTCGATCCTCGCCAAATGCTCTTCGAGCGACAACTCTTCCCGTTTCGCGACCGTCGCCGAAGCCGTCTGCGGGACGAACTCGCGCAGCCAGGCGGGCGTTTTCACGACCGGCCTCCGTAGAAAAAATGCGTGCGCCAGCTCGTGCCAGACCGTGAGCGGGAGCGTCGCCCCGGTTCGGGGCCGTATCGCCGGAGAGAGTTCCTCCGGCAGCACGAGCGTCGGCGGCTCCGTCGAGCGCGTGAAATACGGAAGACCGGGCGGATATGGACGTTCGTTTTCGCGAGGGGCGGAACGCCAATCGTTATCCGCGACGATAACAGCCTCGATCCGCATCGTGGAGACGTAGCATGCTACGTCTCTACCGGGTTCCGCCACATCGAAGATGTCCGACAACGCCGCGAAGCCCGCATCGAGATGCCGACGCGCTTCCCCAGCCCGCCTCTCCAAACCCGGCGCGTACAGTACGGGGATTGCGCCGCCGAGCTTTTCGTACATGGACGCTTCGCTCTCGAAGGAGTGGAGGAGGTCGAGGAGATGGAGGAGTCGTATTTCTCCTTCCCGACTCCTCCACTCCTCCATTCCTCCACTCCTCCGCGACGCGAAGCGTCGCCTCACGGGGTTACCTGCGGAGCTTTTACCGCGCCTACCGTGTACACGTTGACCGCCCGGACGTAGGCGCGAGCCGCCGCGTCCACCACGTCCTGCGAAAGCCCGCGCCCGGCGTACTCGTTCCCTTCGAACTCGACCTGGACCCGGACCTCGCCCAGGGCGTCCTTCCCGCCCGTCACCGCGTCGATGCGGAAGTCCGTGAGGCGGCCCTTTATGCTCGTGGCGGCGTCGATGGCTTTGAAGACGGCGTCCACCGGGCCCTCGCCCTCGGCCTCGGCTTCGTAGACGCCGTTCTCGGCGTGGGAGATCGTGACGGCGGCGCGGCTTTGCCTCCCCGTCGCGGCGACCACCCGGAACGAGTCGAGGACGAACTTGCCCTCGAAAGAGCCCACCTCGTCGGCGGCTATCGCTTCGAGGTCCGCGGCGGTCACGCTCTTCTTGTTGTCCGCGAGCTCCTTGAACCGCGCGAATGCACGCTTGAGCGTGTCTCCTTCCAATGTATAGCCGAGTTCTTCGAGAGCCTCTTTCAGGGCGTGGCGCCCCGAGTGCTTGCCGAGGAAGATGTTCGAGCCTTCCAGCCCGATGTCCTCCTTCGTCATGATCTCGAACGTCCGGCGGTCCTTCAAAACGCCGTCCTGATGGATGCCCGACTCGTGGAGGAAGGCGTTTCGACCGACTATCGCTTTATTCGGCGGGACTTCGTAGCCGGTGATGTTCGATATCATGCGGCTCGTGTTCGCGAGCTGCCTCGTGTCCACTCCGACTTCGGTGTTATAGAAATCCCCGCGCGTCTTGAGCGCCATCACCACCTCTTCGAGCGAGGCGTTCCCGGCTCGCTCCCCGATGCCGTTTATCGCCACCTCGACCTGACGGGCCCCGATCTCCACACCGGCCAGAGAGTTCGCCACGGCCATCCCCAAATCGTCGTGGCAATGCACCGAGAGGATGCGATCCGCGAGTCCCGGCACCCGCTCCTGAAGCTCTTTGAGGAACTTCGTGAACTCGACGGGCGTGGTGTACCCGACGGTGTCGGCGATGTTTATGACTTCCGCTCCGGCCTCGACCGCCGCCGCGACGACTTCGGAGAGGTACCCGATGTCCGTCCTCGTCGCGTCCATCGGGGAGAACTCGACCTCCGGGGCGAGAGACTTCGAGAGCCGGACGCCTTCCCGCGCCCACTCTAAAACCTGCTCTCTGTTCGAGCGCATCTGGTGTTCGATGTGGAGGTTCGAGGTGCCGACGAAGGTGTGGATGCGCGGGCGATCCGACCACTTCACCGCCTCCCACGCGCGTTCGATGTCCTCGGTGTAGACGCGGGCGAGACCCGCGATGGTCGGGCCGCGCACCTCGCTCGCGATTCGGGACACCGATTCGAAGTCCCCCTCCGAGGTGATCGGAAACCCCGCCTCGATGACGTCTACCTTCAGACGCGCGAGCTGGTGAGCGATTTCCACCTTCTCTTCGACCGAAAGCGAAATTCCGGGCGACTGTTCTCCGTCGCGAAGGGTGGTGTCGAAGATCTGGACGTAACCCATTTTTCTCTCTTCCTTCCTGCGTAGCTTTCTGGAGCCGATCCTGTAAAAGGCAGGTAACTGGTGGCCCGGTGTCCCGGCTTTCAGCAGCCGGGACGGATAATTCGCCCGGAGGCCACCTTCGCTAGTCGTAGGATGTCGAGAGAAAGGGTCAAAACGCTCTTATCTTACCCGACCATCCGCTCGGCGACCTCGACGGGAACGGTCCAGCTATCATACTTGTCCCACTCGCCGCGCGCGGCCTTGAAGTAGAGTTCTTGCAAACGCTCGGCGGTCGTTCCGACCGTTCCGCTGCCGATCTTCCGGTCGTCGATCTCGACCACCGGCGCGATCTGGAACCCCGTCCCGGTGAGAAACACCTCGTCGGAAGCGTAGAGTTCCGTCCGTCCGATGTCGCGCTCCTCGGTTTCCAGCCCGAGTTCTTCTTTCGCCATCTCCATCACGGCGTCGCGGGTGATGCCTTCGAGGATGTCGGCGGTCGGCGGCGGGGTGAGCAGTTTGCCTTTGCGGAGCAAAAAGATATTCGCCGCGCTGGCTTCCGAGACGTGACCGTCCGAGGTGAGGAAGACCGCCTCGTCGTAGCCCGCCCGGTGCGCCGCGTCCACCGCGAGCGCGGTGTTGATGTACGAGCCTGTCAATTTCGCCCTCGCCGGGATGGCGTTGTCCGGCGTGCGCCTCCACGAGGAGACGGCGCAGCGGAGTCCGGTGAGCTCGACGTAGTTTCCCATCGGGGCCGTGAAGATCGAGAGCGTGGCGGGGTGCTCCAGCTTGACGCCGATGGAGGTGGCGGATTTGTATGCCAGCGGCCGGATGTACGTATCCTCTCGGGGGGCGTTTCTCTTGAGGATCTCCAGCGTGATATCGCACAGTTCCTCGACGGAGTGTCCGAGGTCGATGCGGAGCATGCGGCACGACTTCTCGAACCGCTCGTAATGCTCGCGCATCTTGAGGACCTGGAGCGTGCCCTTGTTCTCGTTCCAGTACGCTCGGATGCCCTCGAAGACCCCGGTGCCGTAGTTGAGGGCGTGGGTGGCGGGAGATAGCCTGATGTCCCCGACCTTCGTCATCTCTCCGTCGTGGTAGCTCCACTCCGCGTCGGAAACGGTGAATGCCTTTCGCGTCATGATTGTCTCCCTGCCGGGGCCTCCGCCCCTTCTTCCGCGAGAGCCCGAAGCTCCCGACCGACTTTCTCGACCTGCGTCTCCGCTTCGCGGCGGCGCATCGCGAGGAAGCTCGCCGCCCCGGCCTGGTTTTCGAGTACCCATTCTTTGGCGAACTTGCCGCTCTGGATGTCGGCGAGGATGCCGCGCATCCGCTCCTTCACGCCGTCGTCTATGACCTTCGGTCCGCCCGTGTAGTCACCGTACTCGGCGGTGTTGGAGATCGAGTAGCGCATCTGCGCGAGTCCGCCCTCGTAGATGAGGTCCACGATGAGCTTGAGCTCGTTGACGCACTCGTAGTACGCGAGCTCCGGCTGGTAGCCGGCCTCCACCAGCGTCTCGAAACCGGCGGTGAGAAGAGCGGAAAGCCCGCCGCAAAGCACGGCCTGCTCTCCGAAGAGGTCGGTCTCGGTCTCCTCCTCGAAGGTCGTCTCCAGCACTCCGGCCCTCGCGCAACCGATGCCTTTGGCGTACGAGAGGATCAAATCCCTCGCCTGGTCGCTCGCGTCGTTCTCGACGGCGAAGAGGGCGGGAAGGCCCTTGCCCTCGACGTACATCCGGCGCAGGACATGTCCCGGCCCTTTGGGGGCGACGAGGCCGAGGTCCACGTTCTCGGGGACCACTATCTGGTTGAAGTGGATGTTGAACCCGTGCGCGAAAAGCACGAGCATCCCATCCGAGAGGTTCGGCTTCACTTCTTCCTCATACACCTTCGGCTGCCGCTCGTCGGGGATGGTGAACATCACGACATCCGCCCACCGCGTGGCGTCGGCGACGGTCATCACCTCGAGCCCGGCCTCTTCGACCTTGCCCCAGCTCGACGAACCTTTATACAGCCCGACCCCGACTTCGCCGCCGGAGTCTTTCAGGTTCTGGGAATGAGCGTGACCCTGGCTCCCGAACCCCAGAACTGCGATTTTCTTGCGAAGGATCTCATCCCCGATGTCACCTTCGCGATATACCCGCGCCATTAAAGTCTTCTCCCTCTGTAAATTTGCGTGTCATCCACAAGGAGCCGCCACATCCCTACTCCCCACTCCCGGCATTTCGTCCGCGTTACGGACGAAATGCACATCTTCGAGCATTTCGAGCAGCGTCATGTACCTTCTCGCCGTCTCCTCCGGGCAGTCGAGGACGACCGTCGCCTTCGTCTCCGTTTCGGTCATGCACAGGTCGAGGCTCCTGACCGGCATGCGTTTGTTCTGGAGGGTCATCAGGAAGCGGTTGAGGGCGTAGATGCCGCCCGCCAGACGCGCTTCGACGGCGGTCGCCCGCGTCGTCTCAGGCATTGTCTTCGATCATCTCGGCCACGCTCATCCCGGATGGGATCATCGGATAAACGTTCGCCTCCGGGTCGATGTGGAAGTCTATGACCGCGAAACCGTCGGTGTCGCGCGCCCACTTCACCGCGCTCTCGATGTCGCCGCCCGGGTGGACGGTCTTTCCGGCGAGGCCGTAAGCGGCGGCGAACTGCTCGTAGTCGGGGCCGGTGATCGGGGTTTCGGAGTAGCGGCGATTGTGGAAGAACTGCTGCCACTGGCGAACCATCCCGAGGTAGCCGTTGTTGAGGATCGCGACTTTTATATTCAGACCGAGATCCCGGATCGTCGAGAACTCCTGCAAATTCATCTGGAACCCGCCGTCGCCCGCGACGACCCACACCGGCTCGTCGGGATAAGCCAGAGCCACGCCCATCGCCGCCGGCAACGCGAAACCCATCGTGCCGAGCCCGCCGGAGGTGATGTGGCTGTTCTTCTTCGAGAACTTGAAGAACTGGGCAGCCCACATCTGGTGCTGCCCCACGTCGGTGACGAGGCGAACCTCCTCGCCCGCTATCTCCTTGATCGCATCCATTATCCGGATTGGGCCGTACTCCGGACGGGCGGTCTCCTCGCGGGCTTTCTCTATCTCCTGGCTCTTCTTTATCTCCGCCCGCCACGCCGCGCAGGTATCCTCGACCTCGTCGAGGCGCGCGAGGACGCCGCGCATCGCCGCCTTCGCGTCCGCGGCGATGCCGACCGTCGGCTTTATGACTTTTCCAAGCTCCGAGGGATCGACATCGATATGCACGACCTTCGCGTTCGGAGCGAACTTGGAGGCTTTGCCTGTGATCCTGTCGTCGAAGCGCATCCCGACCGCGAAGATGAGGTCGGATCCATCTATCGCCCGATTGACCGACGCCTGCCCGTGCATCCCCGGCCACCCGATGTACAGCGGATGGTCGTGGGGGATGGCCGAAAGTCCGAGGAGCGTCGTGACGACCGGGGTCCCGGTCTTCTCGGCGAGCGTGATGAGCTCGCGCTCCGCTCCGGCGAGGGTGACGCCGTGTCCGGCGAGGATGATCGGCTTCTTCGCGTTTTTGAGCAACAGCGC
>JBOHBL010000455.1:0-1189 GCA_050698295.1 Rubrobacteraceae bacterium
GTCGTGGCCGGACACTCCCTCGGCGAGTACGGCGCGGCCTACGCCGCGGGCTGCTTCGACCTTGAGACCGGCATCTGGCTCGTCGCCCTCAGGGACAAGTTCCTCGCCGAGGTCGCCGAAAAGATACCGGGCGGGATGGTCGCCATCCTCAGAACCGCGCCCGAAGAAGTCGAGAAGGCCCTCGGCGACGCCGAAGGCTCCTTCGTCGCCAACTACAACTCCCCGCGCCAAACCGTCGTTTCGGGCCTCAGAGAAGCTCTCGGGGAGGCCGTCGGGAAGATAAAGGGAAAGAAGATCCCGCTAAACGTCTCCGTCGCCGCCCACTCGCCCAACGTGGCCGCCGCCGCCGAGAGGATGCGCGAAACTTTAGGCTCCGTCGAGTTCGAGAGACCGGAAGTTCCCGTAGTCAGCGCCATAGACGGCTCGGTGCTGACGAGCGCGGAGGCGGTCAGGGAGGCGCTTGAGAACCAGATGGTCGCGCCCGTGCGCTGGATCAAGGTGGTCGAGACCCTGGCTAAAATGCGCGTCGAAGAGTGGATCGAACTGGGGGGAGGCAACGTCCTCACCCGGATGCTCCGCGACTTCGAACTCCCCTCGCTAAACGGCGTCACCTTCGAAGACCTCCGGGTCCGCCTCTCAACCCAGGCGCAGAACCTGCTTCCCAGGAAGGAGGGGGATTAACATTCCGGGCTTCATACGCGGGATCGGGCGCAAGGTCCAGGACCTCATCGAACCACGACCGGAGCCGGAGGCCGACCATCCCGGCATGAACATCTTTTTCGACATCCAGGGTACGCTCGTCGCGGCCGGGACGGCGCGTCCCCACGTCCGCGAGGTCTTCCTCACCCTGACCGAAGAAGGACATCACGTATACTTGTGGACCGGCGGAGGGCTGGAATACGCGAAGCGGATCGCCGAATTCCTCGAGATAAACGACATCATATCCGGTTGCGTCTCGAAGGCGGATCGCCCACCCGTCAAGGTGGACTTCGTGGTGGACGACGAACAGTCCATGATCGAAACCTACGGCGGCCACACCGTCTCGCTGTTCATCGGCGACCCCAATGACGACGAACTCTGGAAAGTGGTCGAATCCGTCAGAAGAGTCGCGAACTGATGCCGGGACCGGTTGATCACTACCTCATTGCCCGAAAGACCTTGCCATGCGGCAGGACGTAGCATGCCGTGG
>JBOHBL010000456.1:0-4644 GCA_050698295.1 Rubrobacteraceae bacterium
CTCTCCATATGGGGCGTCCTCGCCGTACCGGCGCTCCTCGCGTGGCTCCCGCTTCGAGGGAACGTGAGCCGCGCCGAAGGTGGAAACGGCGTGCGGCTCCCGCTGCGTGCCCCACGAGTGTGGATGGCGATGGCCTTCTTCGCTGTGACGTCGCTCATGTACTTCTCGATACTCTCGTGGATATCGCAAATCTTCGAGGACGAGGGGCTTTCGCAGACGAGCGCGGGTTTAATTCTCTCGACCTTCACGGGGGTTCAAATCTTCTCGGCCTTCGCCGTCCCCGCCATGGCGAACCGCTTCCCCGACCGACGCCCCGTCCTCATAGCCGTCATCGCAACGACGGTCGCGGGCCTTCTCCTCGCCGCCCTCGCCCCGACCGCCACACCCTGGATGCCGTGGGCGTGCGCCGCGATGCTCGGCGCCTCGCAGGGCGCCCTCTTCCCCCTCGCCCTCACATTGCCTCTCGACAATACGAGAACCCCGCAAATGGCCGGACGGCTCACCTCGGCGTGCTTCCTCGCCGGATACTCCGTAGCGGCCATCGGCCCGACCGCCATCGGGGCGGCGCGGGACATATCCGGCGGCTTCACCGTCCCGCTCCTTGTCCTCGCCGGGATATCCGGGCTACAAATCCTCCTCTCCACCCGCATGACGCCAGGTGTGCGGATCGAGGACCAAACCGCTCCGGCGCGCCGCTAACGTTCTTCCCCTCCCAGTCCCGCCTCGCGGGCGCGGACTATGGCGCCGGCGCGGTCGTGGACGCCGAGCTTGGTGAAGATGTTGGAGACGTAGTTGCGGACGGTCTTGGGGCTGAGGTAAAGGGCTTCGGCGATGGCGGAGTTTGTGCGGCCGCGGGCGATGAGGGCCAGTATGTCGCGCTCCCGCTCCGTCAGATCCGGGAAGGGCCGCGCCGCGTCGTTTGCGCCCGAGAAGTATCCGGTGAGGCGTCCGGCTATCGCCGGGCCGAAGATGGCCTCTCCGTCGGCCACGGCTCGTATGGCTCTTATGGTCTCCTCTCCGTCGGTGCCCTTGAGGAGATAGCCGCGCGCTCCGGCCCGCATCGCCGCGAAGACCGAGTCGTCCTCCTCGATCATGGTGAGAACGAGGACGCCGGTCTCGGGAAGCTCCGCGAGTATTCTTCGCGTCGCCTCTATCCCGTCCGTCCCCGGCATGTTGAGGTCCATCAGGATCACATCCGGTTCAAGCTCCAGCGCGAGATCCACCGCCTCCTTCCCATCCCTCGCCTCGCCGACGAGATCCACATCCGGTTTGGAGGAGAGTATGGCACGCATCCCGTAGCGGAATACCGGATGGTCGTCGGCCACGAGAACCCGGACCTTCACCGCCCCTCCTCCGTCAGCGGCAGCCGGGCTATCACAACCGCGCCTCCCCCGGCGGGCGAGCCGACCGTGAGGCTCCCGCCAAGCTCCGCCGCCCGCTCGCGCATGGAATGGAGGCCCACGCCCGAGCCTTTGTCCTCGCCGACGCCGCGGCCGTCGTCCTCGACCTCCAGCCGCAGCGCCCCGGCTTCTTCGTCGAGGTCGAGGCGGACGACGCACCTTCCCGCCTCCGCGTGGCGCGATACGTTGGTCAATGCTTCCTGGGCGATGCGGTAGGCGGCGACCTCCACGGCCGCGGGAAGCGGGGGGAGACTGTCCGGCGCCTCCATCGAGACGCGCAGCCCGTTCGAGGCGCACTGCGCGGCGGAGGATCTCAGGGCGCCGACGAGGCCGAGGTCGTCGAGCGCGGGCGGGCGCAGAGCGTACACCAGGCGCCTTATGTCGGCGACGGCGTCGCGGGACTGCGCCTTCAGGTCGAGCAAGAGCGCCTCGGCGGAGTCGGGGTCGTGGCGCATGATCCCGCGCGCGGCGTCTATGGTGAGCGCCTGGCTGGAGAGCTGCGGTCCGAGACCGTCGTGGAGGTCGCGCCTCAGGCGGCGGCGCTCCTCCTCGCGAGCCGTCACGAGCCGCCCGCGCGCCCGTTGGAGGTCGGCGGTGAGTAGCACGGCGTGGGCGGCGGCCCCGGCCTGCCGGGCGAGGTCTTCGAGAAGGCGGCGATCCGTGGCGGAGAAGCCCTCCTCGCCGAGGCGCGCGCCGAGCAGCAATTCACCGACAGGCTCGTTCTGGTAGGAGAGCGGCAGACGCAGCGGCTCCGCCACCGCATCCCCCGCCGAGGCGGAGACCCCGGTGGTTTCGTCGCCCTTTTTGGGCACGATGGCAGCGTAGGGCAGCTTCAGCGCTTCCTTCACGGTCTCGACTATTGTGGGCAGCGCCGCCTCGGGCGCGAGCGTCGCTTCGAGCCGGCGACCCAGGCGCGACACCACGGCATAGGGGTCATCGCGCTCTCCGTACATCAGACGGTTGACGCCGCGTTGGAGGCGATCACGAAGAGGGGCGAACAGAACCGCGACGAGGCCAGTCGCCACGAGCGAGATGGCGAGGTTGCCATCGGTACGGAGCATCGCGCCGAGGTATCCGACGACGATAACGTAAATTCCGACGACGCATGCAGTCAGGGCGCCGTAGACGAGGGTGCGGTTGATGATGATGTCTATGTCGTAGAGGCGGTAGCGCAGGATCGCGATGCCGATGGCTACGGGTATGCAGGCGACGCCCACGCCCCCGATCAGCCAGGAGAGATCCGGGAACAAGTCGTTTCCGATCAAAGCCAATGGCGGCATGACTACCGCGAGGGTGAACCACTTGATCTGCTGACGCTCCGCGCCCCGAGAGCGATGGTATCGGACGACGAGGGAGGCTATCCCGGCGAACAGGGTCGCGACCATGACGAGCGCCCCCGCGATGAGCAAGTGCTCGAAAAATCCCCTTGTCCCCTCGATGCCGAACGGGTTGTCTATCGCCGGGTGACTTTCCAGAGGTCCGGGCATGAGGGCGAACGAGAGCGTGCCCAAAACGATGGCTCCGGCGGCGAGCCAGACGACGGGCCGCCAGCGTCGGGAGTGAGGGCGTCCGTCGGGAAAGAGAAGGGGGATCAGGGCCAGAGAAACGAACCCCGGCGTCGCGACCCACGTGTCGAGCCAGGCTGCCGTCGCCGCCCCCGGAAGCGCCGGCTCCGCCGCGAGCGCGTAGGCGGCGTATTCGAGGGCCACGCCCGACAGCCCCGAACTGAGGCCCATCAGGCAGAAGAGCCAGCCGAGGGCGTTGCGGGGATGGCGGGAGACGATGATAGCCCCCACCACCGGGAAGACTATCGCCGTCACGGCCTGGGCGCCCCAGTATTCGTAGGCGGCCACGTCGGGGTTCCGGCTGTTCAGCGCCAACAGCGCCAGAAACAACACACCGGACACGACAGCCAGCGCGGTGGTCGCCCATGCGAGCCGGGCGGCGGCGCCCGCCGTCGCGCCACCGCCCACGCGCCCCGCACCAGCCGCTCGGCCCGATGTCCCGTCGAGGCTCACCTTTTTTACTCCTCTCCGATGCTTCACAACGGATTCTAATGCACCGGGCGCTTTGCCGGGTTCAATTCCTTCCGCGAGAAGAGGATTACGCCCAGCCACGCTATGGCTGCATAGAAGACCACGCCTGTGGCGGGAAGCGGAGCGAAGGTCAGCGCCGCGCCCACTACGAGCGCCGCGGCGGCCACACGAGGATAGACCTTCGCCCGGAGCGAGACCACCCCGAAAAGCAGCCAACCCAAAGCGGCGAGCGCGAACGACATCGTGAACGCGAACCCCAAAACCCCGGTGGGTCCGGCTTCGAGGAACGCCGGGGCGTCCGTCGCCAGGCTCGGCGCGACGAACGCGTTCGTCCACCACGTCCCGAGGATCAAAGCCGTGCCGGCGAACGCGACGAGGAAGGCGATCAATCCCGGAATGCCCGACGCCTCCGACTGGCGAACGTACAGCCCGACAAGCCCGATCAGCAACAGGATACCGGCGAGAACCCTCGCCGCGCCGTCGGCGAGATAAGCTCCGGTGGCAGCGAGTTCCATCAGGTCGCCGGAGAAAACGGTGAAGCTCAGAAAGTCGGAGATTATCAGCAGCGCCGCGCCGAGGACGGCCGCCAGCCCGCTCAATCGGATCAAGTCCGAAGAATGCATTTGTCGTCTCCTTTCATCCCGCATGCGCGGGTTGGTGGGCCGGCGCGACTCTTTCGGAGAAGAGGGAGAATCCAAGCACTATCCACGCGATATTGATCGGCAGAAGCGCCAGGCTGAGTTGTCCCAGCACGATGTCGAGCGCGATCATGCCCGGCAACCCGCCGACGACGAGCAACCACGCTCCCAGCTTCGGCGCCGCCTTCGCCTTGAGCGTCCCGATGCCGAACAGCGGGAACCCCACGCCCACCAGGATGAGCATCGGCGCCAAAAACGCGCCGAAGGAGATGCCGACGGCCCCCCACCAGACACTCCCGATCCAGTACGCCCCGATACCGCCGATGGTGCCCAGCACGGTCCCGGCAAAGGCCACGCGAAAGCCCCACTTCTCCATCCGACCCGCGTTCTCCGCCTGTCGGGCGTGGAGCGCGAGAAGTCCCGCCATCCATCCGAAGACCATGAGCGAGAAGAACTTCCCGTAAGTCAGGTACACAACCTCGGGCGACGCGAACGTGAGGAGCGGTTCGAGGACGGGTCCGAGAACCCCGGCCCTTGCCGCTACCCACGGAGCCTCCAGCGACTCCGCCC
>JBOHBL010000457.1:0-5019 GCA_050698295.1 Rubrobacteraceae bacterium
TGCTTGGAGTCCGTGAACATCCAGCGATCCGGCTGCGCCCCGACCTGGGAATCGCGATCCAGGGTCGGCACGTGGACGAGCACGTGATCGGGAAATGGATCGACGAACAGGAACATATGACATCCGCACTCCCCGCAGAACCTGCGATGAGCGGTCTCTTTGGTGTCGAAGTTCTTGATCTTCTCCTCTCCCTGCGTCACGCGGAACGCGTCGCGCTCCACCACGGAGATGAGGGCCATCGCACCTCCGCTCACGTCCGTGCAGTCCGTACACAGGCAATAGTGGACCTCCGCGGGCGTCCTCGTGTACTCGTAGCGACCCGGGTTGGCGTTGCAACGGCAACCACCGGTAGCCCGAACTTGCTGCTCGCTCATCCGTTTTCCCCTTTCCCGTAAACTCTTTCCCCGTTTGACCGCGCCCGCCACCCGTGGCGCAATTATTTACTATATGCTTGCTCGCGCGGTTTGTCCACCTCGAATTTCCTCGCGTTGAGGGTCGCCGACCTCGCCGCGGACGAAGGGCGAAACGCGCCGGGGAGGAACGCGCCTCCATTCGTATCCGGGATCTAAATCCGTTTGGAGAATCCCTCTGGCGAAGCGCGATTGTGTGCATGTGTAGTAGGATTTCGAGGATGAAGTATATTGATCATCGGGCCACTCCAACCTGTCAGCGAAGATTTGAGTAATGGACAAGGTGAATACCGTCAGGGGCGGTGACGGGTCCCGGGCCAGCGCGACGCCGACGGTGGACGAGTACAGCCGCGACCTGACGCGGATGGCGGAGGAAGGGAAGCTCGACCCCGTCATCGGGCGGGCCGAAGAGGTCGAGACCACCATCGAGGTCCTTTCGAGGAGAACCAAGAACAACCCCGTTCTCATAGGGGAACCCGGCGTCGGCAAGACGGCCATCGTCGAGGGGCTTGCCCAATTGATCGTCAACGGCGAGGTCCCGGATATGCTCGTCGGCAGGCGCGTCCTCGCGCTTGACTTGTCGGGGATGGTCGCGGGGACGCAGTATCGCGGGGAGTTCGAGGAGCGTTTCAAGAAGGTCATAGACGAGATCCGGGAGAACCCGGATGACCAGATAATCTTCCTCGATGATCTTCATACCGTGGTCGGAGCCGGCGCGGTGGAGGGTTCGATGGACGCCTCGAACATGCTCAAGCCTGCGCTGGCGTACGGCGAGATGCGTCTCGTGGGCGCGACCACGATAGACGAATACCGCAAGAACATAGAGAAGGAATCGGCTTTGGAACGCCGCTTCCAGCCGATTCTTGTCGGCGAGCCATCCGTTGACGAGGCCATCGAGATCCTGCGCGGCCTCAAAGACCGCTACGAGGCGCACCACCGAGTCAAGATCACCGAAGAGGCGATCGTCGCCGCCGTCGAACTCTCCGACCGCTACGTCACCGACCGCTTCCTCCCGGACAAGGCGATTGACCTGATGGATCAGGCGTCGGCGAGGGTGCGCCTTCGCCAGAAGACCGAACCGTGGGACGCGAAGGCTCTGGAAGAGGAATTGAGGAGTCTCGAGAGGGCGAGGGATCACGCGATAGTCACCGAGGATTTCAGGAAGACGAAGGAACTCAAGGAGAGAGTGGCTTTCCTGCGCGAGAAGATCGAGGAATCCGGCGGAGATCATCGCCCGACGGTGGCGGAGGTGACGGTCGAGGACATCGCCGAGGTCGTCTCTCGGGCCACGGGCATCCCGGTAAGCCAGCTCACCGAGGAGGAGCGCGAGCGCCTTCTCCGGCTGGAAGGCCAGCTTCACGAGCGCATCGTCGGCCAGGAAGAGGCCGTCGAGGCGGTGTCCGAAGCCATACGGCGCGCCCGCGCGGGACTCTCGGACCCGAACAGGCCCATCGGCAGCTTCCTGTTCCTCGGTCCCACCGGCGTGGGGAAGACGGAATTGGCGCGCACGCTCGCGGACGCCCTTTTCGGGGATGAGGCGGCGATGGTCAGGAT
Organism: Rubrobacteraceae bacterium; assembly: GCA_050698295.1. Taxonomy (GTDB): domain Bacteria; phylum Actinomycetota; class Rubrobacteria; order Rubrobacterales; family Rubrobacteraceae; genus JACCWD01. Next base: position 1,965 of record JBOHBL010000457.1, read on the forward strand.
GGACATGTCGGAGTTTCAGGAGAAGCATGCGGTCTCGAGGCTCGTCGGCGCGCCTCCGGGGTACGTCGGATACGAGGAGGCCGGGCAGTTGACGGAGGCCGTGAGACGACGCCCGTATTCGGTGTTGCTGCTCGACGAGATCGAGAAGGCGCACCCGGACGTGTTCAACGTCCTCCTCCAGATTCTCGACGACGGACGGCTCACGGACTCACAGGGGAGAACCGTGGATTTCAAGAACGCGGTGGTCATCATGACGAGCAACCTCGGGTCGGAGCGCATCAAGGCGCATGCCCTGCTAAACGAGTCGTTCGAGGATCTCAAGGAGGACATGAACCGGCTGCTCAGAAGCACCCTGCGCCCCGAGTTCGTGAACCGCATAGACGAGGTGATCCTGTTCCGCTCCCTGGACAAGGGCCAGATAAAGCAGATTGCGCTCCTCCTCCTCGACCACACTTCCAGACGCCTGAAATCCCAGGGGGTCGAGATCGAGTTCACCGACGCCGCCGTGGCGCTTCTCGCCGAAGAAGGCTTCGACCCCGAGTTCGGCGCCCGTCCTTTGCGACGCGCCATCCAGCGGCGGGTGGATAACGCGCTCTCGCGCATGGTCCTCGACGGTTCGCTGAAACCCGGTGACAAAGTGGCTGTCGGCGCCGGGCAAGGTGGACTCGGCTTCGAGGTGATCCCCGGAGCGCGAGGAGGGAAAGGAAAAGTACGGTGAGGGTTCGGGAACACCGAACCGTCGGATTATCTCTCGAAGTTGAAACGAAGGTTTGACCTTCATTGTAACGACGGTTTGACGCAGGATGTGTTTGCATGCTACCTTTACGTGGTGGAAGGGAAACCACGGAAGGAGGAGTTCGAGCCGATGGCGACCACGAGAGTGAGGGGTTGATCCCTGTCCGTTCGGGGGTTGACCCTTCGCAGCGTTTTCGAAGCACCTTGTGAAGAGTTGGGGAAACCAGGAAAGGAGGCAAGCTGGTGGCAAGGGCCAGAGAGAAGCAGCTATCCCAGGTGGTGAGCGAGCTTGGGCTTGACCATCAAAACAAGGCGACGATAGGTCGCCTGCTCAACCACGGTGGACTCGGGCATGTCGAGGAGAAATCCGACGGCACGATGACGGCCACTATCCGGATCACCGAAGACGAGTTGACTTATTCGCCCTCGATCCTCGTCATGCCCCATGGCGGCGAACTCGAGATCGAGTTCATAAACGACGACAGGAACACCCACTGCGCGATAGTGCCGAGCAACGGCGACTACCAGTGGATCTGGCTCGTGAACCATTCGCGGGGGAAGGTCAACGTCACCCTCGACGGGCCGGGCTATTACTGGTACAGCTCGAACGTGGGCAACGACGAGGGTCGCGGCCTTATGGGAGCCATCGTCGTGATGGGGGACGTGCCGGACGAGGCCAAGCTCGACCGCCCGCCGCAACCGCGTCCGTAGCACGGACACGGGGAAAGGAGAATCAGTGACGCAGGAATACGTACAGGCGCCTCCCGCTATCAGTTTGGGGGATCTCAGCTCGCAGGCCGGGAGCGCGCCCCCGGTGGCGAAGGATGTCAACTACGAGCGCATCCGCGAGGCCCGCGAGAAGGAGTCGCACAACTGGCTCACGTACTACGGCGACTACGACGGGAAGCGTTTCAGCCTCCTCGATCAAATAAACAAAGACAACGTCAAGAAGCTCACCCCCGCGTGGGTGTTCCAGTTCGGCTCTCAGGGACTCCACGCCGGGCCATCAACGTACGCCTTCGAAGCGGCCCCGATCATCGTGGACGGCATTATGTACTGCTCGGGCTGGGACGGCCTCTTGTGGGCCATTGACGCGAAGACGGGCAATCTCCTCTGGCAGTACAAGCACGCCATCCCCTTCGACGTCTCGCTTTGCTGCGGGAACGTCAACCGCGGCGTCGCCGTCGGACACGGCAAAGTCTTCATGGCGACGTTGAACGCTCACGTCGTCGCGATCGACGCGGAGTCGGGCAAGAAGGTGTGGGACACCGTACACGGCGACGTCCGCGCCGGAGAGAGCGCGACGGTCGCGCCGCTTCTCGTGAAGGACATGGTCATCGTCGGAAGCTCGGGCGGCGAGTTCGGGACGAGAGGACACCTCGACGCGTACAACGTCGAGACCGGGGAGCGCGTCTGGCGCTGCTACATGATCCCGAAGCCCGGCGAACCCGGCTTCGAGACGTGGCCTGAGGACGGCGAGCAGTGGCAGCGCGGCGGCGGAAACTGCTGGGTCACCGGAACCTTCGATCCGGAGACGAACAACCTTTACTGGGGAACCGGAAACCCCGCCCCCGACTTCGACGGCGAAGTCCGCCCCGGCGACAACCTCTTCACCGACAGCGTCGTCGCCGTGGACGTGGACTCGGGCGAGAAGCAGTGGCACTATCAGTGTACGCCGCACGACCTGTGGGACTACGACTCGAACATGGAGTGCATCCTCTTCGAGAAGGGCGACAGGAAGTGCCTCGCCCACTTCGACAAGAACGGGTACTGCTTCATCCTCGACCGCACGAACGGAGACCTCGTCTCCGTGACACCCTTCGTGGATCGCATAACGTGGGGTGAAATAGACTCTGACGGCAAGATCACGACGAGCATATACCCCGAGAAAGAGGGCGATGAAGTCCACTTCTTCCCGGGTCCGGCGGGCGCGAAGGAATGGACGCACGCTTGCTTCAACCCCGAGACGGAGCTTTTCTACGTTCCGGTTCAGGACACCGGCTCGACGGTCGCGCGCCGTCGCAGGGAATTCAAGGAAGGCATCCCGTACAGGGGAGCCGCCGTCGCCGTGGACTCCTCCGACATAAGGGGTTCGATCACCGCCTTCGACACCGACGGCAAGGAAAAGTGGAGGTGGGATAACGACACCCCGATGTGCGCCTCCGTCCTCACCACGGCGGGCGGCCTCGTGTTCGCCGGGTCGCCGCAGGGCGTATTCCACGCGCTCGACGCCGAGACCGGCGAGCATCTGTGGCAGTTCCAGTGCGGAAGCGGCCACCACTCAAGCCCGACGACGTACAGCGTGGACGGACGGCAGTAC
>JBOHBL010000458.1:0-1826 GCA_050698295.1 Rubrobacteraceae bacterium
GGGTTGGCGGGCGCATAAATGCTGCCGCCCTGCGAGCCCGCCAGCGAGCGGGTCGGACCCGGCGCGGTGAGGTCCGCCGGGTCGGGGGAGGCGCTCAAGGAGTGCGTATGCGCCGGTATCTCGGAATTCAGCAAGGTGACCGTCTCGCTGCCACCGGCCTCGCCGAGGTCGCGCAGCGAGAGTCCTTGTCCCTGTCCCGGATGCATCGCGGCGCTCCCCTGAAGGTTCGGAAGGGCGAAGGTGGACTTGCCGTCTCCGCCGTATGTGGTGCCGAGCAGCGCGAAGAGAGCGGTGTTTTGCGAGATCGGCATGAGTTGCCCGTCGCAGAGCGCCCAGCCTTTGGGGGCGAAGTTGAACGGGAAGATGCGGATCTCGGCGAGAAACTGGTCGGTCATTTCGTTCTCCTTACGTCGGACTCGGGAAGATCCCGAACATGGAAATTATGTAGTTGACGCACAGTAACGGCTGGACATTCTCGTGCGGCCGGCTACCCCCGACCGGGGAGATCGCTTGCGGGGACATGTTGACGCCGGGCGGGTCGGCGATATAGGGGAACACGCTCCCCGCGCCCGCCGCGAGGACGTTGCCCGCCGGGTTGTTCTGGCCGCCGTTGTCGGTCGAGGCGGCGAGCGGGTGCGTGTGGTTCGGGATCCGCTGTACGGTTAGCGTCTCCTGTTCGGTCCCGGCCATCTCGCCGATCTGGTACGCGGCGCCGTCCGGTCCCGTCCCCATGTGCAAGGGGATGCGGCTCTGGAGGTTCGGAAGGCCGAAGGTTCCCTGTCCGTCCCCGCCGTATGTGGCGCCGATCAAGGTGAAAAGCGTTTCGTTCTCCGAGATTTGAAGTAGCTGACCGTTGCAAAACTCCCATCCCGCCGGGGCGAAGTTGCCGCCGAACATGCGGATCTCACCCACATAAGGATCCGGCATTCCTGCCTCCTCTCAGTTTCTCGAAGGGAAGATGCCCACGAGCGCGATGCAGAAGTTGAGCGCCAGGTACGGCATCATGTTGTTGTGCGGCTGGTTGCCCCCGACGCCGGACACGGACTCGGGGCGCAGCGTGGTCAACGCGGTCGGAGCGAGGTAGCCGAGGTTGAAGGCGCCCAAAAAAGCCCCGCTCGGGTTGGCGGTGGAGCCGCCGTTGTTCGTGGCCGCGAGCGTGTGCGTGTGGTCGGGCATCTGCTGCTGGTTTAGCGCGACGCTCGCGGCGCCCGCGGTTCCCCCCGGAGTATGGCCATTCCCCGTGTGGATGGGAGCCTTTCCCCGGAGATCCGGCAACGCGAAATTGGTCTGTCCGTTGCCGCCGTAGGTCGTGCCGAGTAGCGCGAAGAGCGCCTGATTCTGGTTGATCGGCAGAAGCTGACCGTTGCACGAGGCCCATCCTTTGGGCGGGAAGCCGAACGAGAAGAGCCGGATCTCACTCAAAAACTGTTCCGCCATCTTGCCTCCCGGTTCGTGGACACGTGCCCACTTTATCGTCCGTTCGCTTCTTGTTATTCAGGATTGCGGGACGCGCAAGACGCGCCCCGCCGAATATCGCTACGGCTGCGTACAACTCGCGCCGCCGGGGGTATTCACGAAGCCGCCGCCCGGAGGCGAGCTGACTACGGCGCTTCCGCTCGGCGTCCCGCCGTTGTTTCCCTGAACGAAGGAGACGACCGCCGCGGTGTTGGTGGCTCCTCCGGTGTAGCCTGGCAGCCGCACGGTGGTCTGCTGCCGCTGGCGCAGGCGGAAATCGGTGCCGCCCAGGTTCCCGGAGCCGGCCAGCGTGTTGGCGAGCGCCCCGGCGCCGCCGATCTGCGTGCAGACCTGATGACTGTCTATTGGCA
>JBOHBL010000459.1:0-2843 GCA_050698295.1 Rubrobacteraceae bacterium
GGACCGGTCGAACCCTGATGGTGACCGTCGCCCTGTCGGTTCCGCCCTTGCCGTCTGTGGCTTCGTAGACGAATCTGTCGGCGCCGTTGAAGTTCTTCTTCGTCTTGTACGTGAAGGAGCCGTTCGCCCTGAGCGTCAGCCTCCCTTTGCCCGGCCCGGAGACGCGCCTCGCCGTCAAGACGTCGCCGTCGGGGTCGCGATCGTTGCGAAGGACGCCTTTCGGAGACACTCTCAAGGTCTTGTCTTCTTTGACTTTGTATGCGTCGTTTCCGGCTACGGGAGGGCTGTTTTGGCGCTCGAAGGCGCCGATGTCGTTCTTCGTTCTATGAGGGCGATTTACGCCGCGCTGGTCGGTGGGCGGGACGGGTATCCCCCCGGCGTCCACGGCCGGGCTACCGGGAAGGAGGGCGTGGGTGTCGGTGGGGCCGCCGTTGTTCTTGAGCGGGCCGAGCTTCGGGTCGGCGTTCTTGCCGCCGAAGGAATCGAAGCCGCAACTCGTTCCGTTCTCGAGGTTGTTGCCGTTGGAGACGACGGGATCGCTGCAATTGTCGGGCGGGAAGTCCACCGACTTGTTGTTGGCGACGATCGTGTTATTGAGCGTGGCGCCACTGCTCGCGTAGATGCCGCCGCTGTTGTTCTGCGCCGTGTTGAAGGCGATGGTGCTGTCCATGACCCTCAATGTTCCCGTGTTCACGATGCCGCCGCCGATATTGGTCTCGTCGCCGCTGACGGTGGAGTTCGTGAGTATCAGGGTCGTCTGGACCTGGATGCCGCCGCCCTGGCTGGTGGACCGGTTGCCGCTTATGGTCGAGCGGTCTATCGTCGTCGTACCCCCGAAGCCCGGTTCGGCGCCGACGTGGATGCCGCCGGTCTGGGTGGCGACGTTGCCGCTGACGGCGCTGTCCGTGAGGTTCAGATCCGAGCCCCGCGAGAAAACTGAGCGATGCCGCCTCCCGCGCCGTTGGCAGAGGCGCCGCCCGTGACCTTCACGCCCGAGATGTTCACGGTGAACGGGACGATGGACCCCCCTATCGTGGGCACGTGGAGGGTCCGGTCTATGCCGCCCCCGTCAATGATCGTCTCTCGCGCTCCCGCGCCGGTGATGGTCACGCCGTCCCGGATGTCGAGGTCGCCGGTCGCGGATGAGTCCTCGTCTTTGCCCGTGATGGTCAGTTCGTGGGTACCCGCCGGCACGACGATCACATCGGCGCCGCTCGTGGCGTTGGCTTCCTGTATGGCCGCCCTCAGCGTGCATTCGGGTTCGGTTCCGACCTGGAACGGCCCAGTGGCGCAGAAACCGTCTCCGTGGCCGTCATCCACTTTATCCACCGTCGTATTCACGTTGAAAGTCGCGGCGTGGGCGGGGTCGGCCATGAACAACATCGCCGCCATGAACAACATCGCCGCCACGAATAAGCCGAACGCCCATGCCTTCTTCGCCGTGCTTTCCGTCTTCGTTTCGATCATGCTCACTCCTTGTGGATCGGTGGCCTATTTCTCGAAGACCTTTTGCTCAGGGGGACGGGTTGACGACCTCGATCCAGCCGTTCGCAGTGCCGGCTCCGGTAAGGGTCTGGAATTGGTTTGAACCGTTCCGCGCGCAGAAGCCGACTTCCCACGCGCTCACCAGCCCCGGCACCCTTGTCTGAGCGGCTGTCCACGACGTTGGTGTGGTGGTTGCCGTCCCCCTTGCTTCGTCGGGGCCGCTGTAGAAGGGGGCCAACGGGTTGGTCGTACCCGCCTGCCTGTAGCAGAGCCCGTAGCGGAACTCCAGCGGGCCTTCACCGGTGCCGGGATCGGCGACGATTTTGAGTGGCGCCGAGACCACGCCGACGAACCGCTGCGTGGAGGAGGTCGTTGTCAGCGTGACGGGATCAGTGACGAAAACGAGCGCCCCAAAGGGTTCGGCATCCGAGGTGTCGCCCTTGATGGCCGCCATTTGCGCCACGGCTCCCGGAAGTTCGTCGCTGTCCTTCCCGTCGAGTTCGTCGGCGTTGCTGGCTACGCCGCCCGCCCCGTCGGCGAACGTGCTTGCGTCCCGGCCGTCGAGCTTGTCGGCGTTGAGGTTCGGCACGACCTCTGCGGAATTGACTTTCAAAGGAGGTCCCGAGTCCACCCTCAAGTTCAAGGCGGGCCCCGGTCCCTGTTTTATGAGCGTGGTGATCGCGCTCGCCACATTGTTCTTTCCGAGGATGAACGGCTTTCCGTTCTTCGCGAACGCCATCGAGGCGACGCCCATCACGACGGCGAGGATGACCGACAGCCCGATCAAGAACACCGTCGCCCTGCCTATCCACATCACTTTCGAGGAGATGCTCTTCATCACCTTTCCGCTCCTTCCCTTCGGGGCGGGAATGAGTTCCCGCCGATCCTTCTACCGGCTCACTTTAGAGGGCGCCTCTTCCCCGGCTCTTACTGGAGAGGGCATACGTATACGTATTTTTGGAGGATTTACGGGGCGCGGAGGGGTTTCTGGGTGGACCTTCGCGGCTTTTTGCATCCGTGTGGCGACGCGAATCGCATTTTTCCTCGATTCGCGACCAACGACGCCCGACCCCACCGAGCATGGAACTATTCACCCGGATTCGGTATCAGCCGGCTTCGTGGCGCCGTTGTACGTGATCGGCGACCTCTTCGCGGGATCGAAGGCCGAGCTTTTTGAGGATTCTTGAGACGTGGGTGTCCACCGTGCGCTCTGAGATGGAGAGTTCTTCGGCGATGGAACGGTTGGTGAAGCCGCGCGCGACGAGAGCGGAGATCTCTTCTTCGCGCGCGGTGAGAACGGGTGGCGACTCCTCTGGTATGGAAGACGCGGGCGGTTCGTCCGCCGAGAGCGCGTATTC
>JBOHBL010000460.1:0-2415 GCA_050698295.1 Rubrobacteraceae bacterium
CTCTCACCCCTTTCCACGCCGCCGTAATATCGGCGGCACTTCCCCAAAGAACAACGCCGAGACGATGAGAAAGGCTCCGAAGATCTGAATCGCGACGAGCCTGTCGCCCGCGAGCCAGTATCCGAAGAAGGCGGCGAATACCGGTTCCATCGTGAGTATGATCGCCGTCCTCGCCGCCGGTATTTTTTGCTGGACGGTGGTCTGGACCCAGAACGCCCCCGCGGATGCGACGAGCCCGGTGAGGATTATGGCGAACCACACTTCTGTCGGCGGAAGTTCCACGGGCTCGAAGACGGGCCACATCGCGGCGAAGAGCGCGGTCATGGACAAGGTCTGAGCCAGAGTCAGCGCGCCGGCGTCGTGCTCGGAGGCGTAGCGCGAGAGGAGCGCGATGTGCGCGCCCAGAGCGGCGGCGCAAATCACGGTCAATGCGTCGCCGACACGCACCCCGGACGGGCTCTGTCCGGCGAGGAGGACCATGCCGAGGAGGCTCAGGCAGATCGCGACGAGTACCGGACGAGAGAAGCGCATCCCGAACAAAGCTCTCGCCGTGAGCGGGGCGAAGACGACGAAGAGGCCGGAGTTCGTCGGGGTCGTGTACAAAAGTCCGAGGGTCTGGAAGAGGTACCCGGCGGCGTAGACAATCCCGATGCTCGCTCCGACGAGGAGCGTATGCTTTTTCATTCGTAATGCGGCGGGAGAGAGCGCGGCGCTCGCCAGCGCGAAGCGAAACGTCAGGAAGCCGAGGACCCCGTAGAGGGCGATGGCGTCGGCCACCACGACGAACGAACGTCCAGCCCCACACCGCCGTGACCCCGACGAGGAGAAATGTGTAGATCAAACGCATGACCGGACAATCTTAAAGGATCGGGAGTCGAGAGGCACTCGCTTTGCTCGGTTTCCGGCGGAGGCATGCTCGGTTAGAATATGTTTACGTGACGAAGATCGTCCACATCTCGGACCTCCATTTCGGGCGCCCGGCGGCCGCCGAGCGTCTGGAGGCGCTCAAGGAAGTGATAGCCGGAATCTCACCTGACGCCATAGCCGTCTCGGGCGATTTGACCCAAAGATGCACGAACCGGGAGTTCGCCCGCGCGAAAGAATATCTCCGCGAGGTCGAAGAAATAGCCCCTTACGTGGTGATCCCCGGTAATCACGACATCCGGTGGCTGGGAGCGGTAGCCCGCAACCTCGGAGGAGCCGGGATGTTCCGAGAGAAGGCGCACGAGTTCAAGTACTCGCGCTATATAAACCACATCTCGGAGGAGTTGAGTCCCTCGCTGGAAGTGCCCGGAGCGGTCATCGCGGGGTTGAACACGGCGCATGGGATCAGCCGGGGTTCGCTCACCACGAGGTTCAGGGACCTCGGCGTGATCGGGCACGTCAAAAAGAAAGACATCGAGACGGTGAAACGAGCTTTCGAGAACGCCTCCTCCGACGCTGCCCGCGTCGTCATGGTCCACCACAACCCCATAAAGGGCGACGTCTCGGGCCGCCACGGGCTCGCGAACACGAGGCAGGCTTTGAGTTCTTTCGCCTCTCTCGGTACAGAGCTCATCCTCTGCGGCCACGACCATCAGGAGGCCGTCCACACCACCGAGAAGACCTTCCCCGGCCTCATCATCTCGACCGCCGGCACGATCTCGAACCGCCTGCGCGCCGGACGCGCCTCCAGCTTCAACGTCGTGCAGATCGAGGACGACGCGATCCACGTCGCCACCCACGCCTGGCGCAAGAACGACTTCGCCCCCTCCACGGAACGCTCCTTCCCCCGCCACGCCACCTCCCGCTCGACCGGCTAATATCCCCGTAAAGCCGAACTCTTCGGGGAGGAAATATGAACCGTCTGCTGGTTATCGTCGCTCTGTTCGTGGTCGCGGGATTGTGCGAGATCGGGGGCGGATACCTGGTCTGGGGATGGCTGCGCGACAACAAGACCGTCTTGTGGGCCTTTGTCGGATTCATCATCCTCGCGCTTTATGGCGTGGTCGCCGCGCTCCAGCCGATCCCGGAGTTCGGACGGGTCTACGCGGCCTACGGCGGCATCTTCATCGTCCTCGCTATCGCCTGGAGCGTCCTGATCGACGGCTTTATCCCGGATCGCTACGATATCCTCGGAGCCCTCCTCGCCCTCACAGGCGCCGCCATCATGGTCTTCGCCCCGAGAGGATGACGATATAATCCGACGGATATCCACTATGGAAGGGAACCTCGACTGTGTGGAGCAGACTGACCCGAGGCGGCGATGGACTCCCCCGCGAGAAGGTGGACGCGATAGTTCGCCTTATAGACCAGTACCTCTCGGAGGAGGCGACTCTTCGCAACCTCCAGTCCGACAAGCAAACCATCCACCCCCGCGACCTCCCCCCCGATAAACGCGAAGCCCTCATAAACGATATCTTCGAAATCCTCAAG
>JBOHBL010000461.1:0-5175 GCA_050698295.1 Rubrobacteraceae bacterium
CTCCTTCTTCAGGAAGGGCATCGCCGGAGACTGGCGAAACGTCTTCACCGAGCGGGACCGCGAGATCTACCACAAGCTCGCCGGAAAGCAGTTGTCCGAGCACGGATACGAGAGCGGTGCGTAGGGAGCCGAGAGAAATCCTACTCCCCGGAGCGAAGCGACCATGAGGATACTCTTCGCGGCGCACCAGTTCTTCCCGGAGCATTACGCCGGAGTCGAGATCGTCACCCTCGGGCTCGCCAAAGAGTTTCGCGCCCGCGGCCACGAGACTTTCGTACTCGCCCCCAAGCGTTCCATCTCCGGAAGCGGCATCGAGCCGGGTGGGATCCAGGACTACGAGTTCGAGGGCGTCCCCGTGCGCCGGATAGGCCGCCCGAGAGAGGGCTTCCGCCGCCCCTACCGCCTCGACTTCGAGAACGAGACGATGGCTCGCCGCGCGCGGGAATACATGAGGGAGGTGCGGCCGGACATCGTCCACGCCGAGCATTTCCAGGGGCTTTCGGCGAGTGTGATCCCGGCCTTCAAGGAGACCGGCGCGCCGCTGGTGTACACGGCGACGGACTTCTGGACGATGTGTCCGGTCGTGGACCGCCGACGCCACGACGGGGTGATGTGCGAGGGGCCGGAGATCTCCCACTGCGTCCGCTGCATCGCGAGCCGCCACAGCGGTCCCCGGATGGCCGTCATCGAACGAACGCCCGGCGCGGCGTTGAAGGCGGCGGGATGGCTCTCCGAGATGCCGCTCGTCGGGAACCTCCGACCGCTGCGCCAGTTCGGCGCTTTGAAGGAGCGTCCGGAGGTCATCAGGGAGAAGATGGAGCAGGTGGACCACATCATAGCCTACACGAGCCTCATGAAGGAGTTGCTGCTCGCCAACGGGATCGGGGACGGGAAGATCGAGGTCTCCCCCTACGGCATAGACACCTCGAAGATAACGGGCATCCCACCCAACACGAACGTCCCCCCCCCGCTCCGGATCGGGTTCATAGGCACCATCTCTCCCCACAAAGGCTGCGACCTCCTCGTCCGGGCTTTCAGGAAGTTGCCGAAAAACCTCGAAGCCACCCTCGCCGTCCACGGCAACCTGGAGAGGTTCGAGGACTTCGCGCGGGAGTTGCGCCGGATCGCCGGAGGCGACAAGCGGATAGAATTCTCCGGCCCCTTCCAGCGGGAGCGGGTAGGCGACGTCCTCTCAGAACTCGACGTGCTCGTCGTCCCGTCGCGATGGTACGAGAACCAGCCGGGTGTGATCCTGGAAGCCTTCGCCGCCGGGATGCCCGTCGTCGCCACCGACCTCGGCGGCATGTCCGAGTTCGTCAAACACGAGGAGAACGGCCTGCTCTTCGAGCCGGACAACGCCGAAGACCTCGCCCGCCAGCTCCGCCGCCTCGGAGAAGAACCGGGCCTGCTGGAGAAACTGCGAGCCGGCATCGGGCCGGTCAAGACCGTCCGGCAAGACGCCGACGAGTTGGAGAAGCTGTACGCCTCGCTCGTAACTACGGGGAGTGGGGAGATAGGGAGTAGGGAGTAGGGGTCGCTCTCGACTTGCTTTACTGCGATAGTTTCGCGCCCGCGCCAAACGAACTCTCGTCGAACTCGAACCGGGGCTTCGACTGCGCGGGTTTCGCTATCTCGCCTTTCCCTACTCCCCACTCCCGAAACGAGCGAAGCGAGTGCCTCCCCACTCCCTGTCTTTCGGAGCGGAGCGACCATCCTCGGCGGCCCGGCACGACTCTCCGGAGCAGTCGTTGAGGGCTTCGAGGCGGGACTCCAGGCGCTTGAGGAGCGCGGGAGGGGCGGTTTTGTGGATGCTCTCCAGTTCGTGGGGGTCGGATGAGAGGTCGTAGAGTTCTTTCCGTCCGGTGGGGTGTTCGATGTACTTGTATTTGCCCGCGCGTACGCCGAGGATGCTGTCGCCCTCGGGGTAATGGTTCTCTATCAGGAATCCGGTGCGCCAGTTTTTCGGGGGAGGTCCGGTGAGAAGCGGCTTGAGCGAACGCCCATCCACGAAGTCGGGGATCTCGGCTCTCGCGAGGTCGGCGAAAGTGGGGGCGAAGTCGGTGTTGAGGGTGAGCTCATCCCGCGTTTGTCCGGCAGGCACGCCGGGACCGCGCACGACGAGCGGAACCCGGATCGCCTCCTCGTAGGGGGTGCGCTTGCCGGACGGCAGGCGATGCTCGCCCTTGTGCCACCCGTTGTCGGAGGTGAACACTATGTAGGTGTTGTCCAGTTCTCCTTGCGTCCGCAGTTTCCGCGCGATGCCCGCGACCATCTCGTCCACGGCCTGAAGGGTTCTCAGGCGGTCGCGGTGCTCACGGTCGATCCGCTTCTTCTCGTCCCGGTTCAAGAGGGGTTTGTTACGCATGCGTCTGGGCTTGTCGCCCATTTCTCCCTCGTCGAAAGAGGGCGCTCTGGGAGCCTTGGATCCCGCGAACATGTCCTCGTGACGCTCTGCGGGGGTCGTCGGCCCGTGCGGGGCGAGGGGCGCTATGTACGCGAAGAACGGGCGCTCGTCGCGAGCGGCGTCGTCTATGTAGCTCCGGGACTGTCGTGACAGGACATCCGTGTAGTAATCGCTCTCGCGAGATCCATAGTGGACCACGGCGCCGTTCTCGTTCACGTCGTAGTCGTAGTAGGTAAATTCGGGGCTGATCCTCGCAAACCATTCGTCCCACCCCGGCGGCACGGCTCTCGCGTCATATTCGTTGAGATACTTGCCCAAAAGCGCCGTATCGTAGCCCGCGTCGTCCAGCCAGGTGGCGACGGTGGACCGCTCGTGTCCCAGGTCCTCGAACCTCTGAAAACCGCCTTTCGGCGCGGTGTTGGCGAGTACCCGATGGTTGCGCGCGTACTGGCCGCGCAGTATGGAGGCCCGCGAAGGGCAGCACGTCGGGTAGGAGACGAAGGCGTTGGAGAACGTCACGCCCTGGTCCGCCAGGAGGGCTTCGGTTTTGGGCATGTGATCCAGCTCGTCGAGCCGCATGTCGTCCGTCAGGATGAACACGATGTTCGGCCTCTCGGCGACGAGCGCGCTTCCCGACGAACAGCCGATCGCCAGAGTCGCCATCACGAGAACGAGCGCCGTCAGGACTTTTCTCATGCCTTCATCCTGTCACGCCCGAACCGCGAGCGCAATGGAGCGGATCAAATACTCGCTCCCGATGAGATAATATAATCGAGAGTCGAGATCCAATGACTTTCCAACACGCGCCTCCTTTACCGGGGACGTGTTGCGATCTCAAACAGGTTTTGAGAGCATGCCGCAAGCTGCGAGGCATGGAGCGAATCGAGCGGGAGGCCAGGTGTCGGACTTCAAAAAGCGTTTGAAAGACCGCATTGGTCTTGGGAAGGCGGAAAGCGAAAACCGGGACGCGGACGACCAGCCATCCGGAGGCGCCGAACCGCAGCAAGGCAACAAGATGAAGGAACTCCGCGAGGAGCTTCGGCAGGTCCGCGGTGAGTTTCGGCAGGCCAACAGGAAGCTGAATAAGCAAGAGCGGGAAATCTCCGGCTTGAGGGCGATGCTGGAAAAGAGGGATGCCGGCGACCGGGAGGCCGGCATCCCGCCGGAAAACATAGTGTGGGTGTTCGGCTCCGGGCGGACGGGGAGCAGTTGGACGACCTTCATGATGGGCTCTCTTCCGGATCACAGCCGGTGGAACGAGCCGCTCGTCGGCAACCTCTTCGGCAACCTCTATAGCAAGCGAGCCGAGCATCGCCAGGACACCAGCCATTTCATCCTGGGAGACCATCACCGCCGGACCTGGATGAAGTCCATAAGGAACTTCCTCCTCGAAGGGGCCGCGGCGAGGTTCCCCGAGAGGGCGGCGGACGGCTACCTCGTCATCAAAGAACCACATGGCGCCCTGGGCGCGCCGCTGCTCATGGAGGCGCTGCCCGAGAGCCGCATGATCTTCCTCGTCCGCGACCCCAGGGACGTGATATCGTCCAAGCGCGACGCCCACAGCCCCGGAAGCTGGGGCGCGGTGACTAAATCCCATGAGAAGCTCAGCGATGACGAGATCGTGGAGAGGATCGCCGGCACCTACCTGAGAGACATCAAATTCGCCAAAGAAGCCTACGACGCCCACGAAGGACGCAAGGCTTTCGTCCGCTACGAGGATCTGCGGGTGGACGCTCCGGGCGTCATGAGGCGCATCTACTCGGAGATCGGTATCCCCGTGGCTGAGGAAGACCTTGCTCGGGTGGTGGAGAAATACGCCTGGGAGAACATCCCCGAGGAGGAGAAGGGGGAGGGCAAGATCCGGCGCAAGGCAAAGCCAGGCGGCTGGAGCGAGGACCTCACCCCCGAGCAGGTGAAGATCGCGGAGAAGGAAACCGCCTGGATCTTCGATGAATTCTATGCCGAAGGTTGATCGTGCCGGACTTTGAGAACCGCAGGAGCTCGAAGGCCGCGCGAAGGATAAAGGCGTTCCTGAACCCGGACGCGGCCGACTCCACCCAAAAGACCAGAGATGCACAGACCATCAAAAGGCTTCGGCGTCAGATAGCGAGCAAAGACGAGGAAATATCCCGCCTGCGGGCGTCGCTCGCCGGGCAGGAGGGGGGCGTGAAGGCCGGGAACATCGTCTGGATCTTCGGCGCCGGCAGAAGCGGAAGCACGTGGCTGGCGGCGATGATGGACGAACTGGAGCGCCAGACCGTGTGGTTCGAGCCTCGTGTGGGAGTCATCTTCGACCCTCACAAGCTCGAACGCTACAAGGGCAAGCACTTCGTCCTCAGCGAGCATTACAAAGAGACCTGGCTGAAGTCCATTCGGATCTTCGTACTCGAAGGGGCCAACGCCCGGTTCCCGGAGATGGGCGCCGAGGACTACCTGATGACCAAAGAACCGGCCGGATCGGTGGGAGCGACCTGGATCATGGAGGCGCTCCCGGAAAGCCGCATGATCCTCCTGGTCCGCGACCCGAGGGACTACGCGGCCTCCTGGCTGGATGCCCACAAAGAGGGCGGCTGGCAGAAAGAGCGCAGACGGAAAGAGCGCAAAAGAAAGGATTGGCGGCAAGGACATGCGCTGCTGGCCGACACGGACCCGGACGCCTTCGTCGAGAGGCAGGCCGAAGGCTACGTGCGCCACGTCGGAAGCGCCAAAAAAGCCTACGACGCCCACAAAGGACCCAAGACGCTCGTCCGCTACGAAGATTTGAGGGCCGA
>JBOHBL010000462.1:0-1860 GCA_050698295.1 Rubrobacteraceae bacterium
CGCTTCGAGGCCGTGCGGCTCTTCATCGAGAGGGCGAAGGAAAGGACGACCGGGTTCGAGATCACCGAGGAGAACTCTCGGGCGGTGGTGGAAATCTGCCGCAAGCTCGAAGGGATGCCGCTCTCCATCGAGCTTGCGACGGCGCGGCTTCCGGTGCTTTCGGAAGCGCAAATTTCCCGCAGACTCGAAGACTCCTTGTCGCTCCTCACGACCGGCGGTCGCGGTGCGTCCCCGAGGCACAGGACGCTCCGGGCGACCCTCGAATGGAGTCACGACCTTCTCGACGAGGGAGAAAGAAAGCTCTTTCGGCGGCTCTCGGTCTTCGCGGGGGGATGGACGCTCGAAGCCGCCGAAGCGGTGGGGGCGGAACGGGATTCATCCGTACTCGACATCCTCGGACAACTGGTGAACAAGTCGCTCGTTTCTTGTGAAGTCGGTTTCGAGGAGGTTCGGTACGGGATGCTGGAACCCATCCGCCAGTACGGGCGCGAGAAGCTCGAAGAGAGTGGGGAGGAGGGCGTCGTCCTCGATCTCCACGCTGAGTTCTTCCTCGCGCTGGCCGAGGAGGCCGAGCCGGAACTTGCCGGTCCGGATCAGGGGCCGTGGATGAAGCGGCTGGAGGCCGAACACGACAACCTGCGCAGCTCTTTGGGATGGTTCGAGAAGAACGGGCAAGTCGAGTCGGGGTTCCGGCTCGGGGGGGCTGTGTGGCGCTTCTGGTGGTTGCAAGGGCGTTTTGCCGAGGGGCGTGCGCGACTGGAGGTTTTCCTAGATCTTCCGGGCGCGGAGGCCGTGACGGGGGCGCGGGCGAAGGCGTTGTATGTCCTCGGGGTGCTCGCCTGCCGACAGGCGGATCCCGCCGCCGGAAATCAGGATGAGGCCCGCGCCTATCAAGGAGAGAGCCTGCGGATATATCGCGAATTGAGGGACGGATGCCAGGCCGCCGCCACGCTGCGGGAACTCGGGCGCGTGAGCATCGAGCTGGGCGACTGGGAGACCGCGGACTCTTTTCTGGAAGAAAGCCTCAAACTGGAGCGGGGGTCCGAAAACGAATACGGCGTCGCTCTCACGCTCAACTCACTGGGTTGGCTGGCGCACTTCCGGGGCGAGAACGCCTCGGCGCGTTCCCTTTTCGAGCGGGCGCGCGAGACCTTCCACGACCTCGGGGACGATTTGTACGCGGACATTTGCGCGTTCTTCCTCGGGCGCATCGCCACCGACGAGGGCGACTACGCGAAAGCGCATGCTTTGCTCGCGTCCACCGTAGACGAGAGGATCGCGCAATACCCGTGGGTCATACCGCCTCTTTTGGAGGCGTTCGCGGGGCTTGCGGCGGCTCAGGGACAAGCGGCGCGAGCCCTCGAACTGGCGGGGGCCGCCGCCGCGCTTCGGGAGGAGATCGGGGTCGCCCACGCCCCGGCTTGGCGGACGGATATCACGCGCCGCCTCTCTCCCGCCTGGCGAAAGCTGGGCGAAAAGGCGGGAGCGCGGGCGTGGAGCAAAGGACGCGCGATGACGCCGGAAAGAGCCATCGCGTATGCGATGGAGGATCCACGCCCCGAGCCGCGTCCCGACGGCCTCACGAAACGGGAGGTCGAGGTGATCAGGCTTCTCGCGTCGGGCAAGATGAACAAGGAGATCGCCGCGGAACTCGTCCTCAGCGTCGCGACCGTCGAGCGCCACGTGGCAAATATCTACAAGAAGATCGGGGTCCGCGGCAGAGCCGAAGCCACCGCCTACGCCATGAACCACGGCATCGCCGAACCGCCCTCGTAGGAGAAGCATCCTCCGGGATGCGTTTCATTTGAATACCACGAATCGGAAAAACACGCCTCGCTTCGCTCGCTCTCAGCGTAGAGA
>JBOHBL010000463.1:0-2916 GCA_050698295.1 Rubrobacteraceae bacterium
TCCCTCGGATGCGCGAAGGCGGCCCCCGGCAGTCCCGGCTCGCGGTGATGAAGCGGACTCATCGCATTGAAGAGGTGCGTCACCCCGGCGGCGAAATGGTCGAGCGCGTCGTAGGCAAGCTCGAAGCCCGCGTTCGAATGCCCGACGCAAACGACGATCCCACGCCTCTGGGCAAGCTCCATGAGCCGTTCGGCCCCGTCGAGTTCCGGCGCGATAGTCAAAAGCCGGATCGGCGCGCGTTCCAGCAGCCGTTCCAGGTACGCAACGTCCGGTGAAGCCACGTTCGACGCCGGATGCGCGCCCTTCTTCGTCAAACTTATGAACGGTCCTTCGAGATGGACTCCGAGAGCTTCGGCGCCGGTTTGCGGTCCCTCCATCGCGGCGGCGAGCTTCGGGAGCGCCCTTTCGTAGAGGCTCTCGGGGGCAGTGATCACCGTCGGCAAATACGAAGTCGCGCCGGTTTGGAGGAGGCTTTCGGAGAGTTCGGGCAGGCTCTCCGGCTGCGTCGCCACATCCACCCCGTAAGCTCCGTTCACCTGGAGGTCTATGAACCCTGGGGTGATGAAGGAATCCGGGAATTCGTGGACTTCGTCGGCGAGTTCGAGCAGAGACTCGTCCGGGGCGACCTCGAGGATCGCCCCTTCCTCCATCAGGACCGTTCCTTCGTCCCAGACCTCGTAGTCGGTGACGATTCGGCCTCTGAGCGCGGTCTTGTTCATTTCGGCGTCGCCTCCCGTTCGTCTCCCAGCATTATCTCATCCGCGAACTCCTCGACGTTCGGATCCGGCCTCGCGTCGGGGACGCGGGCCATGAAGAAGATCGCGGCGGCCATGATCACGGCGAGCGAGCCGATGGATATCCTGTACGCCAGCGATCCGAGGTCCCCGAGCGCGAGCAGTATGCCCGCGGTGATCGCCGGTCCCACCACCGCCGAAACCTTCCCCGCGAACGTGAAAATGCCGAAGAACTCGCCGAGCTTCTCCGGCGGCGAGAGGGCGATGAGCATCGGACGGCTGACGGTCCACGTCGCGCCGAGCGCAATCCCCACGATGGGCCCCGCCACGTACATCATCCAGGGCGCCACGGCGAATGCGGTCAGCAGTATCGAGACGAGCCACAACACGAGGACGACCATCAGCGTCTTTTTCGGGCCGAAGCGGTCGGCGGCGAAGCCGAAACCGAACGAGCCCGCTATGGCGAATACGGTCGAAAACAGAAGCAGCGTCGTCACCTCTGAGCTATTCAGGCCGAAGACCTCGTTAGCGTAGAGGGCGGTGTTCGTGACGGCGGTGTTCGCCGCGTCGGTGTAGAGGAGCGTGGCGAGCATGAAAGTCCCCATCCCGGCGTAGCGCCGGATGTTCCTGACGGTCGATATAACGTCCCGGTAAGCCGCCACGACCGAGACGGGACGCGGCGGGCGGAGCGCCGGGTCCGGCACGAAGAAGAAGGCCGGAAGGCTGAAGACGAGGTAGAGGACCGCCGTGGGAACGAAGGCGTTGGAGCTGGTTCCGCCCGGTCCCAGCCAGGCCCCAAAGATCCCGAGCGCCTCGCGCATCGCGTCCGACTGCGCGACGATGGCCCCGAGCAGGAGCAGGGCGAAGATCGAACCGAAGTACCCGACCGCCGTCCCGTATCCGCTGACTTTCCCCGCCCCGCGCCCTCGCGCGACCCCCGGAAGCAGCGCGTTGTAGAAAACGAGCGCCGACTGAAACGCGAGGTCCGCCGCGACGAACAGCGCGAGTCCGATGACGACCCCCCCCGAAACTCCGAGCCCCGCCGTGAGTCCGACGGAGATGAGGGTGAAGACTATGAGATACGGGACTCGCCTCTGTCTCAGGTCCGCGACGGCCCCGAGGACGGGAGCGGTGAGAAGGACGAGAAGAGCGGCGAACGCCGAGGCGGAATTGACGAGCCACGCCCCCGAGCCTGAGACTTCTTCGGAGATCCAGAGCGGAAAATACACGGTCAGGATGCTGACCGAGAAGATCGTATTGGAGAAATCGTACAGAGCCCACGCCCACACCGAGAGCGCGGACGATTTGGCGCCGAATCTCCTCGTTTCCCTCACGGGAAGCAGTATAAAGGTTACGGGTTTCAGGCATCATGTTTCAGGTCTGGCGGTGGACAAACCGCCGCGCGTCCACGCGACCGAAAACTGAGTCCCAACTTTTTCGGCGGACGCGCTATTCGATGCCCGGCGCGACAACCACGGTCTTTACCTGATGCCTGTGACCAAAAAGCCCGCCCCTTTTGTAGGGACGGGCCTCGAATGACTCTTTCGCTCTACTTCTACTGAGCCGGCCAGGAGACGTGGACGTGGTCGTAGTGCGCTCCGTCTCCCCAGTGGACCCAGGTGTAGGCGGGGCCGTTGTAGTTGTCGAAGCGCGAGTAGAACTCGTCGTTCCACATGATGTAGTCGATGCCGTAGGCGTCCATGTTAGCCGCGAGGTGGTCGGCCACCTGCTGACCGAGGGCGGTGTTGGAACCCACCATGAAGTCCACGGCGAGGTCCTCGCTCGGCGAGTGTCCCGGATAGGTCGTGGCGTCCACTCCGAACATCGCGGAGACCTCGTTGGCGACCTGCGCCACATGAGGCTGCCACGGACCATTGGCACTCCCGCCGTCGCCGTACAACTGCTCCTCCGGGGCCTGCGTCTGGTTTCCGCCACCGGTGTTTCCGGCGGGCGGCTGGTACTGGTTGTTCGCGTTGTTGACGGTCCCGGTGTCGTCCACGGGCGGAGCGTAGTTGGCCCACTCCGCGGCCTCCTGCGCCTCCTGCTCGGCGGCGGCGGCTTCGAGGGCGGCCTGCTGCTCGGCGGCGGCCTGCTGCTCGGCGAGCTCGGCGGCAGCCTGCTCCTGCGCGGCGATCTCCGCCTGGAGAGCAGCCTCCTGCTCCGCAAGCTCGGCCTGCTCGGC
>JBOHBL010000464.1:0-6432 GCA_050698295.1 Rubrobacteraceae bacterium
TCGCGACCCGGACCACCGTGGAGCACGTCGTTGCCGGGGCCGCCGAGGAGAACATCGTCGCCCGGCCCTCCGAAGAGGATGTCGTCGCCGGCGCCTCCGATCAGCCTGTCGTTGCCGCCGAGGCCACGGATGATGTCGTCGCCGCCGAAGCCGCAGATCACATCACGTCCCGGAGTCCCGCGCAGGATGTCCCCCCTCGCCGTGCCTTTGATCGTGCATTTATTCGGCTTCGGTTTTGGCTTCGGCTTTGGTTTGGGAGGAGGAGTCGCAGCGACCCGCGACCCCCAGTCGGGGCCGAAGTCGGAAGCCGTTGGGTTGCGCGTGAGGCGGCGTTTACTGGAGCCGTCGGAGGAGCTCATGGTGAAGATCTCAGCCTCGACGAACTCTCTGTCCTTGACGACGGCGTAGGCGATCCTCTTTCCGTTCGGAGACCATGAAGGGGTATAGTTGTCCGCGATATCCTCCCGGGAATCTTCCGTGAGGCGGACCTGTTCCGAGCCGTCCACGTTCGCCGTGAAGATGTCGAAATCCGCCCTCGTCTCCTCCGGCTCGTCGAATCTGCAGGAGCCGGGACCCGCCGGACGGCAGCTCTGGAAGGCGATCCTCTCCCCGTCAGGCGAGTACGACGGGGAGTAATCGTCGAAGTCGTTTTGGGAGACGTTCGTAACCGCGCCGGTGTTCAAGTTGATCGTATAGACTTCCTGGTCCCGCTGCCCGCCCTCGTTGACGCGGTCGGACTCGAAGGCGATGCTCTTCCCGTCGGGAGACCAGTCGGGCGAGAAGTCGAAGTTTTCGTTGTTGGTCACGCGGGCGCGGGCTCCGCTGTTTATGTCTATCGTGAAGATGTCGTAGTTGCCCCGTCCGCCTTCCTCTCCGAGGTCGCTGGTGAAGGCGAGCTTCTTTCCGTCGGGCGACCACGCGGGGCCGAAGTTGAAGGCGTCGCCGTCGTTGGTTATGCGCCGGACGTTGGCGCCGTCGGCGTTCATGACGAAGATGTCGTATATGAAGTCGAAATCGCTCGTGTCCGGGTCGGTTCGGTCGCTGGCGAATGCTATCTTCTTCCCGTTGGGCGAGAAGGTCGGGGTGTTGTCGGCGGCGGGGTTGTTGGTGAGGCGGCGCTGATCGGAACCGTCGGGGTTCATCGAGTAGATCTCGGAGTTGCCGTCGCGGTTGCTCTCGAAGACTATCCTGCCGTTCTTTCCGGGGAAAGCCGCGTCCACGGGCTCGACGACGGCAAGCAAGCACACAGCCGCAATAGCCGAAAGCGAAACTCCGAGCGCGCGCATTCTGGTTTGGCGAGGCTTCGGGGGGTTCGCTCCTCGGGGGGAGACTCTTCCCTTCATGCGGGCCTCCTTTTCGGGATCCTCGTCCCGACGGGGTTGGGAGAGGCGGCGGGCCAGTATCCTGGCTCCCGGATCCTCGCTTTACCCGGCCTTCCCGTCCCGAAGGGGACAGTGGCGGTGACTTTCGGGTTTCGCTCCCCGGTTACAGTGGCGGGACCGCGCCGGACTCAAACCGGCTTCCTGGTACCGACGCCTCCATATTTATGTTTGCGGAGCATGATAGGCACGCCGACAACGCAGGCGCAAGTTAAAGGTTCGTTAAAAACCTGTTGCCCCCTGGGGCGGCGTTTATACTTGCTGTGGAACAGCCGGATTTCGGGAGGTTAAGTTGGCGGCTACGGCGACGACGGCGGAGATCCTGATAGTCGAAGACGACGAGGTGATCATGGGCACCCTCGCCTACAACCTCTCGCGCGGGGGCTTCGGCGTGAGCCAGGCGACGAACGGCGCGGAGGCGCTGCGTATGGCCCGCAAACTCAGACCGGACCTCATACTTCTGGACATCATGCTTCCGGGGGAGTCGGGCATCGAGGTCTGCGAGAGGATTCGAGAACGGGACCAGGGCGTGGTGATCGTCATGATCACAGCCAAAGACGCCGAGGAGGACAAGGTCCGGGGCTTCGAGGCCGGCGCCGACGACTACGTGACGAAACCGTTCGGGATGAAGGAGCTCGTCGCGCGCATCACGGCGAACCTCAAAAGAAGCGACGCCGGATACCGGGGCAAGGTCCTGGAGTTCGGCGACCTCCAGCTCGACACGAAGAACTTCACCGCGAAGGTCGCGGGCGAGGAACTGAATCTGCGCCTCAAAGAATTCGAACTCCTCGCCGCGCTCGCCAACGCATCCGGCGAACTGAAAAGCCGCGAAGAACTCGCGAAGGAAGTCTGGGGACACGCCGGGGTCGGCTCCTCGCGCACGATAGACGTCCACATCCGGCGCATCCGGGCCGCCCTCGAGGCGGCGAGCGCCTACGAATACATCCACACCGCCCGCGGCCTCGGCTACCGCTTCGAAGCGAGGCAGAAGGAAGGCGTCGGGGCGAAGAGATGAGGGGAGTGGGTGGTGAGTAGAAAAATACTATTCACCATTCACTACTCACCACTCACTGGAGCGAAGCGACCATGAAACTCGAAGGCTTCAGCACCGACGAACTACAGCGGGTCAACAAGATCCGGCGCGACTTCGTCGCCAACGTCTCTCACGAGCTCAAGACTCCCGCGACGAGCCTGAAGCTGTTGGCGGAGAGCCTGGAGGAGAGCCTCGATGAGGACCCGATGCAGGCCCGCATCTTCGCTTCGCAGCTTCGCAAAGAAACCGAGCGTCTCGCGCACCTCATAAACGACCTCCTCGATCTGGCGCGGCTGGAGAGCGAATCCCCCGCCGGGCACGAAGACCTGGTGAACGTCCGCACCGTTTTGATGACGGTGCTCGCCCCGATGCGGAGGGTTGCGAGGAAAAAAGGCATCACGCTCCAGTGGAAGCGCTTTGACCGGGCGGCGCATTACGCGGTGCGGGGAAACGAGACCCAGCTCGCGTCCATGTTCACGAATTTGGTGGATAACGCGATCAAGTACACCCCGTCCGGCGGCAAGGTCCAGGTGACGGGCGGCTGCGACGAGGATGAAGTCTTCGTCAGGATATCCGACACCGGCATCGGCATCGACGAGAAGAAGCTCCCGCGCATCTTCGAGAGGTTCTACCGGGCGGACAAAGCGCGTTCCAAAGCCACCGGCGGGACGGGACTCGGCCTCTCCATAGTCCGCCACATCGTCGAGAACCACGGCGGGAGGGTGACCGTCGAGAGCAGCGCCGGCGAGGGCTCGACCTTCACCGTTTATCTGCCGCGCGGGACGGAATAATACCGGCGGCCCTCTTTCCGACGTTAAAGCATTAGAACTCCGCGGCCGATATTGGTTATGAAGAAGTCTTTCTCGTGACTGCTCCCACACCTGAAGGACGTGGGCTTCCACGGTTTCTCAACCGAGACCGTACAGCCCTACGGTCGTTGTTTGATGGTTAGTCCGTCGAAAGGAGGCGAGCGTTTTGGCTCTCGAATCAAACCCCCGGACTCGGTGGCCTAAACCACCGACCCACGGACATTTTACCGGGAGAGGGCTTTCTCTCCCGAACCGCCTATATCCGATTATCAAAGCTCAGGTCTCTCGTGGAGACTACGCGACCATTATATATTCGAAGCCGCCCGGAGCGGCGGCTTATATCCCGCGCCTGAAGGCTGTGGGCTTTACGCCGCGCGTTCGGTAAAATGTCCGGCAAGAGGCGCTTCGCGTCCTCAAGAAGGGTAAGAGGGGAATGACCCGATGACTATAGCTCGCAAGCTGTGGCTGGGGGTTGGAGTAATAATCTTCATCCTGATCGTCGCGAGCGTTTTAACGATCGGCGCCATAACGTCCACCGACGGCGTCGGCGGGACGATCCTCTGGGCGGCGATCTCGCTGCTCTCGCTGGGGTTGCTCGCCGGCGTGGCGACGGCCCTCCTCATCGGGCGCGACGTCCTGACCTCCATCGCGCGCCTCAAAGAGGGGGCGGAGAGGATCGGACGCGGCGATATGGACCACCGCCTCGAGACCGGAAGAGGCGATGAGCTGGACGAGGTCGCCGCGGCCTTCAACGACATGCTGGATCGGCGCCGGGCGGCCAACGCCGCCATCAAGGAGAGCGAGGCGCGTTTCAGGAGTCTCTCCGAAGCGTCCTTCGAGGGAATAGCGATCATGGAGGACGAGAGGATCGTCGAGACGAACGGGGCCTTCGCCCGGCTGTTCGGTTACAAGCCCCATGAGGTGCCGGGCAGGGACGTTCTGGAACTCGCCGCCCCCCAATCGCGGGAGACCTTGCGGCGGAACATCGCCGAAGATCGCGAGGAGCCCTACGAGGCGGTGGGTCTCAGGAAGGACGGGAGCAGGTTTCACGCCGAGGTGCAACTCAAGCGGGGCTCCTTCCGGGACCGGAACGTCAGGATCGCCGCCGTCAGGGACATCACCGGGGAAAAGCGCGCCCGGGAAGCTCTCAGAGAAAGCGACGAGCGGCTCAAGACCAGCGTCGCCAACGTCCCGATCATCCTCTTCGCCCTCGACAAGAACGGCGTCTTCACCATGTCCGAAGGGAAGGGGCTCGAAGGGGTCGGCCAGAAGCCCGGCGAGGTGGTCGGCAGGTCGGCCGGAGAAGTCTACAGGGATTACCCGGAGGCGCTCGAACGCATCTCGGAGGCGCTCTCCGGCAGGGAAATCCACGCCGTCGCGGAATACGAAGGCAGGGTCTTCGAGACCTGGTACTCGCCGATGCGCGGCGAGGACGGCGAGGTGTCGAGCGTCATCGGGGTCTCGCTGGACGCCACGGATCGGCACGAGACCGAGGAGAGCCTGAGAAAGGCCGAGAACCGCTACCGGACCCTCATCGAGCAGATCCCGGCGGTCGCGTACATGGACAGGGGCAGGGGAGACTTCTCGACGGTGTACATGAGCCCCCGCATAAAAGACATGCTCGGCTACGAGCCCGAAGACTTCCTCGACAACGACTTCTGGACGGAGATCATCCACCCCGAGGACGTCGAGCAAGTCCTGGCCGAAGACAACCGCGTCAACGAGACCGGAGACCCCTTCCTCATGGAGTACCGGATGATCTCGCGCGAAGGACGAGCCGTGTGGGTGC
Organism: Rubrobacteraceae bacterium; assembly: GCA_050698295.1. GTDB lineage: Bacteria > Actinomycetota > Rubrobacteria > Rubrobacterales > Rubrobacteraceae > JACCWD01. The sequence goes on from JBOHBL010000464.1 coordinate 5,011, forward strand.
GCGACGAGACGATCCTGATGCGCGACGAGGAAGGAGAGCCGACCTTCTGGCAGGGCGTGCTCACGGACGTCACCGAGAGGCAGCAGGCCGAGCAGGAGATGCGGAAGAACAACAACCTCGTCCAGCTCCTCAGGGCGGTCGCGACCTCGGCCAACGAAGCGGAGAGCATCGAAGAGGCGCTCCGGACGTGCATCGAGGAGACCTGCGCCAGAACCGGATGGCCCGTGGGCCACGCTTACCTCAAGACCCCAGGCAAAAAAGCCCTCGTCGCCACCGACATCTGGCACATGGACAACGCGGCAAGGTTCGAAAGCTTCCGGAAGGCCGCCGAGGGGGACGTCGCGCCGGGAGGCGGGCTTCTGGGGCGCGTAATGGACACGGGGGAGGCGGCCTGGATCGAAGACGTCACCCGCGACCCGCGCTACTTGCGCTCCGAAACGGCCCGCGAGTGCGGCCTCCGGGCGGCTTACGCGTTCCCCGTGCCGGTGAACCGAGAAGTCGCGGCGATCCTGGAATTCCACGCGACCGAAGCCCTGGAGCCGGACGAGAGGTTGCTTGGGGTCATGGAGCAAATAGGCCGGCAACTCGGCCTCGTCATCGAGCGCGAGCGGGCCGATGAGGCTCTGCGCGAGAGCGAGACGCGCTTCCGGGCGATCTTCGATCAGGCTGCGACCGGCGTCTGCCTCACGGACCTCGACCGCAGGCTGCTCAGGACCAACGAGGCTTACCAGAAGATAACCGGCTACAGCGCCGAGGAGCTTCTCGGCATGTCCACCACGGACTTCACGCACCCCGAAGACGCCGCGAAAGAAGCGAGCCTGCCCGAGAAGTTCCTCTCCGGCGAGATGGACACCTACCAGCGGGAGAAACGCTACATCCGCAAGGGCGGCGAGGTCATCTGGGCGCGCGCGACCAGCTCCGTCATCCGCGACGAGCGGGGGAACCCCAACTACGTGATGGGAATCATCGAGGACGTCACCCGCCAGAGAAAGGCCGAGGAGGCTCTGCGAGAGGCCGAGAGGCGCTTCTCCGGCGCGTTCCACAACACCCCCGTCGGGATGGCGATAGTCGGCCTCGACGGAGGCTATCTCAAAGTCAACCGGGCGATGCGCGAAATTCTCGGCTACTCCGAGGAGGAGATGCTCGAGACCGGCTACGAAGCCCTCACCTACACCGAGGATCAAGAGATCAGCCGCGAAAACGAACGTCGTTTCCGGGCGGGGGAGTTCGACAGCTACACCATCGAGAAGCGCTACGTGCATAAAGAGGGCTTTCCGGTCTGGGTCTCGCTCAGCGTCTCGGTGGTCAAGGACTCCGAGGAGAAGCCGCTGTATTTCATCGCCCAGATCCAGGAAATCTCCGAGCGAAAGCGCGCGGAAGCGGCCCTGCGAAAGAGCGAGGAGCGATACCGCCTCGTCGCCC
>JBOHBL010000465.1:0-4392 GCA_050698295.1 Rubrobacteraceae bacterium
GACGACTTCTTCGATATCGGCGGCCACTCCCTCGCCGCCGCCGAAACGCTGGTCAAACTCGAAGACGTCTTCGACGTTCGCCTCCCCGTCAGCGCGCTCCTCGAAGCTCCAACGGTCTCCGCTCTCCAGAAGAGGCTCTCGGCCGGCGAAAATTATGAAACGTCCCCCTCCAAACCGGACCCGAGAGAAGACGCGGTTCTGGAGAGCGACATCTCTCCAGAGGGCGAGGCGAAGCGAGTAGCTCTGGCGGAAGCGGAAAACATCTTCCTCACCGGCGCGACCGGTTTCCTCGGGGCCTTCCTTCTGGAGGAGTTCCTCCGGCGCTCGGACGCGACGGTCCACTGTCTCGCGCGACGCCGCGAAGGGGTTTCGCTCCTCGCCTCGATCCGGGAGAACCTCGCCGATTACGGCCTCTGGAAAAGAGAGTACGCCGAGCGCATCTCACCCGTCGCGGGCGACCTGAGCGAACCCCTCCTCGGTCTCGACGAGGAAACTTTCGAAGAACTTTCCGAAACGTCGGATCTCGTCTTCCATGCCGGTGCCGCGGTGAACCTCGCCTATCCGTACTCCGCGCTGAGGAGCATAAACGTGGGCGGCACGAGGGAGGTCCTGCGCTTCTGCTGCCGGAACCGGACGAAGCCGCTCCACTATATCTCCACCAACGGCGTCTTCCCTTCGGGAACGGGAATTTGCAGGGAAGACGCGGACCTCGAGCCTCTTCTGGACGGGCTCGATGGCGGGTACGAAGAGTCGAAGTGGGTTGCCGAGAAGCTGGTATGGAATGTGGCGGAGCGTGGGCTTCCGGTCTGCGTTTACCGTCCGGGGAACATCTCGGGGCACAGTGAAAGCGGCGCGTCGAACCCGAAGGATTTCCTGACCGCGCTCATGGCGGAGGCGATCCGGGTCGGGGCCGCGCCGGAGGTCGATGGGTGGCGCATGGAGATGACGCCCGTGGACTTCGTGGCCGCGGCGATATCCGAGGTCTCGAACCGCCCGGACGCCTTCGGAGAGATCTACCACCTCGCCAACCCGGACCCGCCCCGCGCCGACGAAGTCTTCGACCGCCTCGAAGCCCTCGGACGCTCGCTCGAACGCCTCGAACTCGACGAATGGCTGGAGCGGAGGCCTCCCCTCGAAAACGACCTCGTAGGCGGAGTCCTCGGCGGCATGTACTCCCACGACCTCGTGGACGGCAACCTCCACGACGACGAAAACACCAGACGCATCCTCCGGCGAAGCGGGCTGGAACGACCCGGGATCGACGACGAACTCCTCGCTGGTTACCTGCGTCACTTCGAGGAGCGAGCCTGGGTCCCCACCCCCCAACACCGCGCGTAAGAGTCGGGCCTTGCGTGTCGCTTACGCCTCCTCCTGGACGATCTTCTCCAGGGCGAGCCTGCTCCGTTTCAATTCCGCCTCGACGGTCGAGAGGCGGGCGAGGGCGGCTTCGGAGAGACGGTCGCGCTCGACTTCGCTCGCCACGGCGGAGGCGGCTTCATCTATCGCGTCGATGGCGCTCTGGAGGGAAAGGAAATCTTCCATCGAGTCCTAGAATGAGGAGTGTCCGCCGCGGCTGGCGTTGATCCTCTCGGCGGTTTTGTAGGCGTCGTAGACCGCGTAGAGCACGGTGATCGGCCAGGTTATGAACCCGATCAGGACGAACATCAACGCGCCGTTTATGGCGTCTATGATGATGAGGATTATTCCCTTGAGGATTTGCCCGTTGTAGATCTGTCCGACCCCCGGCAAGATGAGGCTGAGTACCGCCGCAAGCCCCGCGCTTTTCATGTTCACTCCTTTGTCTCGCTTACGAACTCACTTGGTACCCGTAATCTACGGCTCGCAACCCGCTTCGTTTCGTCGGCGATTAGCGGCTGATGCCCAGCCTGCCTTTCTGCAAGCCGCTATCGGACATCGTGGCGCGCGCCGAAAGCGTGAACTCCCCGGAGGCGCATGTCTTTGGAGGCCGGAGCTGTCTTCAGGCTGCGGCTCCCGAGGTCCGGCTCGATTCCGAGCATCGTCCGGATCAGCGCCGGCACGGAAGCCGCCGCCCACGCCTGCGGGCTGCACGACCGCGGCAATTCGACCGGCGCCCCCTTTTCCCTCGAATGCCCGGAGAAGACTTCGGGCAGCCGGTGATCGAAATGCGGAGCGGCGTCGAGGATGGCTGCCGCCACGCGCCCTGCCTCTTCGACGAACCCGTATCTGTTTAAACCTTCGGCGATGATGGCGTTGTCGTGCGGCCACACGGAGCCGTTGTGGTAGGAATGGGGATCGTAGCCGCCCTCACCCTCCGCCATCGTCCGAATGCCCCAACCGGAGAAGAGCTTTTCGCCCATGAGCCTGTCCGCTATGTAACGCGCCTTTTTCGCCGGAACTATTCCGCTCCACAACAGATGTCCGGCGTTGGAGGTTGTGGAATCCACCTGTCTCCCTTCTCCGTCGAGGGCGAGGGCGTAGTATTTTTTGTCTTCCATCCAGAAGGACTCGTCGAAGCGATTTTTCAGAGCCGCCGCTTCTTCCCGGAGTCCCACCGCGAGGGCTCCATCTCTCCACGCTTTCTCCGAGAGCTCGGCGGTCCGGAGCAAGGCGTCATAGACGTATCCCTGGACTTCGCACGGGGCGATGGGGCCTTCGGCGCGGGTCCCATTTTGGAAGAGCATGGAGTCGTCGGAGTCTTTCCAGCCCTGGTTCTGGAGGCCGGCGGACGAGCGGGTTTCGTAGGCGATGAAGCCGTTGCCTGTCTTTTTTGAGTGGGTGAGGATCCAGGCCAGACATCGGCGCGCCGACTCCTCCATCTCACAGACGAGCTCCTCATCTCCAGTCCACCTCCACACTTCTTCGAGCAGGATGAGGAAGAGCGGCGTGGCGTCGGCGGTTCCGTAGTACGGCGTCTCGGGACTTTCCCCGAAGAATGCGAGTTCGCCTCGCCGCATTTCGTGGAGTATTTTCCCCGGCTCGGCGTCCGTGAAGTCGTCGAAATCTTTTGCTTGATGGCGAGCCAGAGTCCGGAGCGTGTTCTTCGCCGACTCCGAACCGAGTAGCAACGTCATGTGGCTCGTGATGAGCGAGTCCCGCCCGAAGAGCGCCATGTACCACGGGGCCCCCGCCGCTGGAACAAGCAAACCATCCCCCGCGTCGAGGGAGAGCGAGGCAAGGTCCTCGACGCTTTGCTCCCAGCTCGACTTGAGGTCCACGTCATGCGCCTCCAGTTCTGGGGCGTCTTCGTAAAGCGACTCGGACTCTCGCCAACCCACCTCTTCCCCATCCTCCTCGAACCTCACCGAGACCAGCAGCGTCCGCGTCTCGCCGCCCCCGACCCGAAACCTAGCGGAAATTGCGTCCGGCGCGGCCTCGACTCTTTCGCCCGAAACCTCCACGACCGTCCCTCGCCGAAAATCCCCGCGCCGGTAGTAGAAACACAGACGATTCCCCTCGACCTCCTGAAAGATCTCTCCGCGATCTCTCGCCCTCGCGTAGCCCCGGACTTCGAACACGTCGAGGAAATCGGCCCCGCACTCGATCTCAACCCGAACTTCGACCCCCTCGCGACCAGGGTTCGTCAACGAGACCTCCTCGCGCATCCCAAACCCAAGCTCGCGCCGCCGCGTCGCCTCTGTATTTCCTTCTACCCGGAGAACGTACCGGGAGAGATGCCGCATGTCCTCGAAAAACAGCCCCTGCTCCTCCTCCAACCCAATATCCCCCACGCCGTCCGAAACCAAATACGCCGCCGGCGACGCCACGCTCACGTTTCCAGCCCTCAAAACCATCCTCCTCGAAAAAGCGCCGGGAACTCGTCGCCCAAATCCTAGAGAAAACTTTCGCGAAATCACTTGATTAAACGTTCAACAAAGCGTAAGATGCGGTTATTGAACGATCAATCAAGAGGAGAAGCATTGGCAGAGGAGTCGGACAGGCGGGCGCAGATTCTGGGAGCGGCTTTTGAGGAGTTCTCGGCGAAAGGATACAAAGGCGCGACGATCAAGAGCATCGCGGAGGAGGCGGGGTTGCAGTCTCCGGCTTTGATCTACTGGTATTTCCCGGACAAGGAGGCGTTGTTTCGGGAGGTGTTGGGGTCCAGGATCCCCGTGTTGCGCGCGTTGCGGAATCCGGCCGGACTTCTCGACCTTCCGCCGGAGGAGGTGCTGCCCATGATCGCCCAGAGGTATCTCTCGACCTTCGACAACCCCGCCGCCCAGCGCATGGTGCGGTTGATGGTCGGAGAAGCCATGAGGCGACCTGAGATCGCCGAGATATTCGGCAACGCCGTGATAAAGAGGGTACTGGGATTTCTCAAAAGCTATATGGCGCGCCAGGTCGAACTCGGCAGGCTCCGTCCGCACGACGTCCGTTCGAGTTCGAGGGCCTTCATGGGGATGCTCCTCCCCC
>JBOHBL010000466.1:0-6727 GCA_050698295.1 Rubrobacteraceae bacterium
GAGCCGCCGTACCCCGGTGACGGTCAGAACGAAGAACGCGATCCCCGAGATAAAGACTGCTCCGAGAGCGGTCTGCCAGCTCAGTCCCTGACCGAGCACGACCGTGTACGCGAAAAAGGCGTTCAGCCCCATCCCCGGCGCGACCGCCACCGGAAAGTTCGCCCAGAACGCCATGAGCAAAGTCGCGAACACGCTCGCCAGAATAGTCGCGGCGAACGCCGCCTCTCTCGGAATCCCCGCGTCCGACAAGATCAATGGGTTCACGAAGATTATGTAGCTCATCGTCATAAAGGTGGTGATGCCGGCGATCACCTCCGTCCTCACGTTGGTCCCGCGTTCGGAGAGCTTGAAGATCCTCTCCAGAATCGCCGGTCCCCCGACCACGCCCCCCTGCGCCGCCGTTGCTTCCTGCCTGTTCATCTCCTGGGCCATCTCTCGACGCCTCCTGAGTAAATGCTGCTGTGGAATGTTTCTCCAGCCCCACCGGTTTTGACGCAGACATGCCCATCGAAAGAACGCTCCCTCGAACAGGCTGGAATCACTCCGAAATAACTGCGCCAAACCCGTGACTTCGGGCCTCGCTTCGCGGTAGTCCGACCTCGATGCCGGACCCAACTCAGCAGAAGGGCTCTAAAATCTCCACCCGTTTCCTCCTTCGAACCTCAAGGAGACTCAGGCCAGGTAGATCGCCCGCAAAGCCGGACGCGCCTTTTCCCTCACCTCAAAACTTTCACTCAACGGACTCTAAATTCCGCCGAATGGGATTATACGCAGACGCAACTCAGCGTGTCAAGAGAAATTTCTCAGAAATTTCTCAGGGAGTGGGGAGTAGTATTTTTCTCGACTCACCGCTCACCGGAGCGAAGCGACTAGCTTTCCATCGCGCGGAGGATGGCTATTCTCTCGTCTATGGGAGGGTGGGTCGAGAAGAAACGTTTCGCCCGCTTCTCGAAGTTTTTGACGGGGTTGATGATGTAGAGGTGGGAGGTGGCGCGGTTGGCGACTTCGAGGACTTCGTTGTCGCCGGAGATTTTGGCGAGGGCGTCGGCGAGGCCCTTCGGGTTTCGGGTCATCTTTACGGCTGTCGCGTCGGCGAGGTATTCGCGCTGGCGCGAAATGGAAAGTTGCAACAACCGGGCGAAGATCGGGGCGAGGATGGCGAGGAGTATCGCGACCACGATCATTATTAGCTGGATGTATCCTCCGCCCCCTCCACCGCCGCGCCGGCGTCCTCCCCCGAACCACAAAGTGCGGAGAAAGAAGTCCGAGACCAAAACCACCGTTCCGACGAGGATGCCGACGAGCATCGCGTATCGGATGTCGAAGTTTCCGACGTGCGCCATCTCGTGGGCTATGACGCCTTGAAGCTCGTCGCGGTTCAGTTTTTCGAGGAGGCCGGAGGTGACGGCGACGGAGGCGTGTTCCGGGTCGCGTCCGGTGGCGAAGGCGTTGGGGGCGGAGTCGTCGATGATGTAGACCTTCGGCATCGGCAGACCGGAGGCTATCTTCATCTCCTCGACGACGTTGAAGAGGACGGGAGCGTCTTCGTGGGTTATTTCCTTCGCTCGGGATGCGGCGAGGACCATCTTGTCGCCGGCATAGTAGGTTACGAAGCCGGAGATGGTTCCGACTATCAGGGCCAGGACCAGGCCGAAGATCGCGCCTACCGGGTCCCCGATCCAGGCGTACCCGATTATGTAGCCGAAGATGACGACGAAAACGACGAAGCCGAAGATGAGGAGCAGGCTGTTGCGGCGATTGACGGAGATCCTATCGCGGAAGGTTCCCTCGAAGGCCGGTGATCCTTGAGCCGCTTCGCTCACGGCGTCCATCTTTCTAGTCGTAGGAGACGGTCACGGATTCGCGCTCGGGGCCGACGGCCTCGAAGTATTCCTTCTCGGTGAAGCCCATCGCGCGGGCGAAGATGACCGCCGGAAAGCTCTGAATCTTCGTGTTGTAGCCCTGAACCGAGTCGTTGTAATGCTGGCGGGCGAAGGAAATCTTGTTCTCCGTCGAAGAAAGTTCTTCCTGAAAGTCGAGCAGGACTCTGTCGGAGCGGAGTTCCGGGTAGTTCTCGGCGACGGCGAAGAGGTTGCCGATGGCGCCCGAGAGGCGGGCTTCGGACTGGGCCTGTTCGGCGGGCGGGTGAGGCTTCATCGCCTCCGAGCGGGCCTGGGTGATCTCGGTCAGGACCTCTTTCTCCTGCTGAAAATACTTCTTCACGCCTTCGAGGAGGTTGGGGATGAGGTCGTAGCGACGTTTCAGTTGCACGTCGATCTGGCGGTACGACTCCTCGGCTTCGTTGCGGCGCTTCACGAGGCCGTTGTACTGGCTGATCGCGTAAATGACGACCACGACGAGGACGACGATCAACAATATGGTCAGGATGGTGCCCATTTATAACCTCCGCCTGCTTCGAGCAACGTCAATTCATTATACGCCCGCACAGCGTGGAGGATTCAAGCCCCGTTCTCGGCGGCGGCCCGGTACTCGATGCGGTTCCCGAAAGCGTCTTCCGAATAAAACCTCCGCCTCGGCTCAAGCTCCTCGTCCCACTCCACGGGATACCCTTCGTTCGAGAGTTCGGCGGCGAGTCCATCGAGGTCGTCGGTGGTGAAAGCCGGATGCGCCTTTTTACTCGGAGAGAACGGCTCCTCGACACCGAGGTGGAGTTCGTGTCCGTCGGGAGGGCGAACCAGAGTCCGCCGCGCTTCGCGAGGTTCGGGGGTTTCGGAATTTCGCGGAGTCCGAGGAGGGTTCCGAAATACTTTCTCGTTTCATCTTCTGCCGCTTCCGGCATTGAAAGCTGGATGTGATCCAGGGCGGTTATCTTCGTCACAAAGGCGCCTCCTTGCGCTAGGTCGTCTGCGAACGTCGCGCCCACGCCTCCACGGCTGCGACTTGGGCCGCAGTCTCCACCGAACCGGGCCTCAAGAAGCGAACTTGCTCGATCGCCTCCCGCGCGCCGAGTCCGTCCCTGTATACGAGGTAGCACGCCAAGAGAGTTCCCGTGCGTCCGAGACCGCCTCCGCAATGGACTGCCGCCGCTTCACCCGCCGCCTGTGCCTTGAAGATTACTTCCACTCCGTGTTCGATCTGCTCAGGAGAGGGCGCGGCGAAGTCTTCGACCGGCAAGTGGATCTCCGTCAGGAGGTGACGCGCGAGGCTTCGCGGATCGTAGGGTCTCCCGTGAAGGTTGACGATAATCCTAACGCCCCGTTCCGAAAGCGCGGCCAACGCCTGCTCGGTGCGTGGGCACGCGCAGCCGAGAACCCCTTCCGCGACCCAGGCGCCGCGGTCGGTCAGACGCAGGAGCATCATGAAGGCAGCCCGCGCCTGAGCGAGCCGACCACGAAGCATCGAAATACAGCTTTGGTCCAAGAAAGCCCCGGCCTCCTTCCCGGAGATTTGCTATCTTTGGCGATCGTACCTGAAAAAGGAGCGGACTTTGCCCGAATACGACCTCCTCGCCGACCTTTACAACCTCGAATACGCCCACGACTACGACGTTCCGTTCTGGCTGTCGCTGGCGGCTCGGGAAGGAAGTCCCGTCGTCGAATGGGGCGCGGGGACCGGGAGAATTTCGGTTCCTCTGGCAAAAAGAGGTTCAGAAGTCACGGCGGTCGAGCTTTCCGAAGCGATGATCGAGCGCGGTCGAACAAAGAACGAGAGCGTCACGTGGATCGCCGGAGACATGTGCAAGGTGAAACTCGACAGAACTTACAAACTCGCCGTCTGCGCCTTCAACTCGTTCTTGTGTTTGCTCGATTTGGAGGATGCGTTGGATTTCCTCCGCAACGCGAGAGATCACCTCATGCCGGACGGGCTCCTCGGCATCGAAGTCTCCGTGTTCTCGCCGGAGGAATTGGCCGAACCATCCGTCTCGCAGCTCCGCCACGACTTCACGCGGCAGCTTTCGGAAGGCAAGCTCGACAGGTTTTCGGCTTCGCGCTACGATCCCGCGTCGCAGCTTATGGACATGCGCCTCTTTTACGAGCTGTACGACGAGACCGGCGAACTAAAAAACCGCCGGGCGCACGAACTTCGCATACGCCTCACGGGCCGCGACGAACTCGAACTCATGCTCCGCATGTCGGGGTTTTCGGTCGAGTCCGTGTACGGCGGCTTCGACGGCGAGCCGTTCGACTCCGGGAGCGAACATCTCATCGTGCTCGCCCGGCGGACTATCGATGAAGGCTCGGAACCTTCGTACCGTTTCTGCAATTCCTCGTGGGAGATGTCTTCGAAGTGGGTGGCGATGTGCCGCACGTGTCCGAAAGGGTCGGTGATTCCACCGCAATGGTTGCCATCCTCGGACTTCTTATTTATCATCGCGGCTTCACCGGGACGCGCGTCTCATTCGCGACGTTCGTTCCAAACTGGAAGGTTTTCGGCTTCTTCCTTTCGTGGGGTTCCATCTTCGATCTCGAATTTTCGTACCCTCGGGATCCCGGCCCGAAAACGCCGCCCGTGGCCGTCGAAAAACGGACGGGTCGGGTGATGTAGCGCATGCCCGAACTTCGCGCCGTTCTCGTGACTCCCCTGAGCGGCCCTCTCGCTCGCTTCGGTCGCGAGGGCGAGGCGGCGCTGTCTTTGTGGGCGAACCACGCCGCCGACCTCCCGCCGGAGTGGACGGGCGTGAACCTCGACGTATACGACGCGAACCCCGACCCCACCTCCGCCACGCTCGCCGCCACCGCGTCCCGTCCCGACGTCCTCTTCGGGCCGTACGGAAGCAGCCCGACCCTCGCGGCGGCGGACGCCACAAGCCGCGTCGTATGGAATCACGGCGGCGCGACGTCCGCGCTCTCGCGCCCGGATTTTCCCCACGTCATAAACGTACTCTCCCCCGCCTCCTCGTACCCCGAGGGCGCGCTCCGGGCCGTCCGCGCCGCCGACGCCGACGCATCCACCGTGTGCATACTCCACGCCGAAACGGGCTTCGCGCGCGACATCGCGTCCGGCGCGCGGCGAGCCGCCGCCGAACTCGGCTTTCGAACGCGCGTGGTTTCTTACGAGCCGGGATGCGCCCCCGAAACAATCGCGCCGGAAACGGACATACTTCTCTCCGCCGCCGGATTCGAGGACGAGGTGGAGGCCGCGAGGACTACGCTCCCCGGAGGGTGGAAGGCGGCAGCTTTCGTCGGGGCGGGCGTCGAGGACGTTCTCGCTCCGGTCGCCGACCTCCGCGAGGGACTCCTCGGCCCCGCGCAATGGACGCCCTCCACCGCCCCCGAACCCGACGAAGGCCCGGACGCGAAGTGGTTCGTGAAAAAGTTTCGAGAGGATGCCGGCTCCGAGCCTTCATACCCGGCGGCGCAGGCTTTCGCCGCCGGGATCCTCTCGGCCCGGTGCGTTCGCGACGGCGGCGTCGAAGACGCCGCGCAACTCGAGGCGGCGCGAAACCTCGAATGCACGACGCTTTACGGGCGCTTCCGCCTCGACGCCGAAACCGGGCTTCAGTCCGGCCACGAAGTCCTCATCGTGCAATGGCAAAACGGCGTCCGCCGCGTCGTGTGGCCGTTCGAGCGGGCGGAGAGTGGACTCGTATATCCGTTGCCGGGCGGATAGCGGAAAATGCGCCCCCTCGTTGGAGTATAGTGGATGGGAAGAATGGATTGTCGAGACTATGGAGAGGGGCGGTATCTATGGATGGGCAAACGTCGGGTTCGGGGCGTTGTCGGTGAGTGGGCGCATGGAAGGTCGGCGGGTTCTCGTGACAGACGCCGAGCGGTACATGGGGCCGCCGATCGTCGAGCTTTTCAGGAAGGAGGGGGCCGAGGTCATCGCCGACCAGTCGGAATACGCCGATGACGGCGCGGTTCGGGAGGTTGTCGAAGGAGCGGGCCGCATTGACGTTTTGGTGGCGAACTTCGCCGGGCCGCTTCGCAACATGCCCGTAACGAACATGCTCACCGACGTCACCGAGTTCGAGGACGAGGATTTCCAGGGCTACCTCGACGAGTTGGTGTGGCCCATGCTTCGTTTCGTGCGCGCCGTGCTGCCGCAGATGATCGAGAGGAGGTCCGGGAAAGTCGTGGCCGCCACGAGCGCCTCGCCGATGCGCGCGATCCCGGGCTTGAATATTTACTCCGCCGCGAGGGGCGCCCAAAACGCCTTCGTGAAGGTGGCGGGAGCCGAAGTCGCGGCCCACAACGTGCAGATCAACGCCATCGGCCCGGCGCACATCGAGAACAACATGTACTACACAGACGAGATGCTCTCCGACGAATCCGTCCGCGAGCAGTTCGTCGCGGACATCCCCGCGGGCCGACTCGGAGTCGGCGAGGAAGCCGCCGAACTCGCGCTCGCGCTCGCCACCGACGCGAGCAACTTCCTCTCGGGGCAAGTCATACCCATCTCCGGCGGGTGGGCCACCTGACGAACCACCGTAACGCCCCTCGCTTGCCACGAAACATGGCGGATGCTACGATGCTCCTCGGGTGAAGGATCGCCGAAGGAGTATGAGTTCGGCGGCGCGACGAGAAGGAGGAGAGTCCGCATGTCGAGCTTCGAAGATCGGCGCTCCGGTTCGGGGAGGCGCGCACACTCGCCCGTCGAAGCGACGATCCGGACCCGCGTCGAGGAACACCCCGACGAGACGTGGCTGAAGTTCCGCGACGAAACATATTCGTGGGCCGAAGTCCTCTCGAACATCCTCCGCGCCGCGAACGGGCTTCTCGAACTCGGCGTGAGGCCGGGCGAGCGGGTCGCCATCCTCATGGGA
>JBOHBL010000467.1:0-1509 GCA_050698295.1 Rubrobacteraceae bacterium
GGGGAAGAGCAACTTCGTGAAGAAAGTCAGCGCTCTCACGAGCAACGCCAAGAGCGCGACGTTGCGGCTCGTAAACCAGCGTGGCGGTGCCGCCCTAGACCTGCGGGTGAAGCAGGGCAAAGCACCCATGAAGGTCAACTCCGATACGCAGGTAGCCAACCTCAACGCCGACGAGCTCGACGGCAAGGACTCCGGCGCTTTCTTGCAGAACCTGAATGGCTACGAGATAGTCACGTCATCGAGCGCGTACAACACCGGATCTCTCAAGTCCACGACCGCTTACTGCCCGTCCGGGAAACGAGTGGTCAGCGGCGGCGCGCGCTATTCCAAATCGGAGGCCAGCCTCAGTCGCGGTGGGAATGACGAGATCGCGATCCAGGGCAGCGGGCCTATGTTTTCCATTGACGACAGGTGGAACGCGTCCGCCGACTGGATGGGAGGCAGCGGGAGCTCGCCCTTTAACTGGCGGGTGATCGCCTACGCCATCTGCGCGGACGAATGACCGGGATCCCCGAATCGAGACCGGCCGAGCTCCGGAGATGGAGCGAAGCGCAACGACATGAACAAGAGCGGGACGTGGAGTTTCGCGCCCCGCCCGAAAGGAAGGAGCGGAAGGAGACGGTGGAGAGCATTTTATCGAAAGCGTCATGGTTGGCGAGAGGAACGGCCCTCATACTGAGTGTGGCGGTGACGCTGGCTATAGCCGCGGTATTGTTGGTAGCTGTGGAGCCCGTGAGCGCGGCCTTCCCCGGACAGAACGGCAAGATCGCCTTCCAGAGCAACCGGGACGGCGGCGCTGCCGATATCTACACGATGAACGCTGACGGCTCGAACCAGACCCGTCTCACCGAAGACCCGATGGGTGCCTACTTACCCGACTGGGGACCGAAGCCAAGCAACTGCGCGCTCTCGGGCACTGCGGGTAACGATACGCTGCGCGGAACTCCTCGCAAGGATGTGATCTGTGGCTTCGCCAGTAACGACGTGATCCGGGGCTTCGGCGGCAACGACCGGCTTGTCGGCGGGAAGGGCCGGGACCGCATCTTCGGCAACAGCGGCAGGGATTTTCTGAACGTCAGGGATGGTCGAGGCCGGGAACTCGCGCACGGATGAGCCGAAAGAGACCGCTGCGCCTCCGACCGCCGGGACCGCAAGATTAGCTGCCCATAATATAATGCCGGTCGGACGAGGGAGCATCCACGATGTTCGAGGAGACGTTGATCGAGCGAGAAACCACCCTGGTTCGCCGGATGCGGCTGGAGCCGGGCGAGGCCATGGCGTGGCATCGAGACCCTTTCGACCGGGTCTCGGTGGTCGTCTCGGGCGATTTACTGGACATCGAGTACCGCGACGGCGGTCCTCCCGAGACATTCGAGGTCGCTCCCGGACAAGCCGGGTGGGATGAACCCACAGAGCGTGTTCATCGCGGCGTGAACGCCGGAGAGGAGCCATACGAGGAGATCACAGTCTTCTTCCTCGACGACCCCGACGCGATCCCTCAGCCGAAGG
>JBOHBL010000468.1:0-3499 GCA_050698295.1 Rubrobacteraceae bacterium
TACCTCTTGTAACCAAGCGCGGAGGACAGCCGGATCACCGACGGCTGGCTCACCCCGACGCGAGTAGCGAGCTCCACGCTGGAAAGAAACGGAGCCTCGCGGGGATTGTCTATGATGTACCGCGCGAGCCGCCGCTGCGTCGGCGACAGCCTGTGCCGGTTGAAAAGCACCGAAAGCCTCTCCCGCATGGGACTATTCTCGCCTTCTCCGTATATTGTGGATTCCTCCGTCATTCGCCTCCTCTCTCGTATTGGCGTCTTTGCAGCTAGCTACTCGATGAGGCCGTTTTCCTGCAAATAGTCGAGCGCCACGTCGTCGGGGTTCTCGCGGTCCACTTCGACTCGCTCGTTGAGCGCGGTGAGGTTCTCCGTCGTCAGTCCCGAAGAGAGTTCGTCGAGCGCGCCCTCGATCTCGTCGGTGAGGGCCTGTTCTTGAATTACCGGGACGATGTTCTGGGCGAGTTCGAGGTTCCTGTCGTCTTCGAGCACGACCCATCCCTGGTCCTTGATCACGCCCTGCGTCGTGAATACCCGAGCGACATCAATTTGCCCCGACGACAACGCCTCCGAAGTCAAAGGCCCGCCCGCGTCGAGCGCCCGGAACTCGGCGAACTCCTCGATGCCGTAGACCTCTCTCAACCCGACCATACCGCTGTAGCGGGTCGGGAACTCCGGCGGCCCTCCGGCGACGAGTTCGTCCGCGACCTCGGCGAGGTCCGAGTATGTTTCGAGGTCGTACTCCTCGGAGGTCTCGGGAAGCACCGCGAGGCTCCCCCTGTTCTGCGCCTCCGCCGGTTCCAGCGCCGCGAGGCCGTCGGGAAGCTCCTCGCGCAATTGCTCCGTTATCTCAGCCGGCTCGCTGCCCTCGAAGTCTGCCTCTTCACCTTCGGCGAGGAATACCAAAAGCGCGCCGGTGTACTCCGGGACGAGGGTGATCTCACCACTCTCCAGAGCCGGGAAAAGAGTATTCCGCGACCCGATATTCAGCCGCGTCTCGACCGGAACGCCGCGGTCTTCGAGCAATTCGGCGTACATATTTCCGAGGATGAGCTGCTCGGAGAAATTGGCCGATCCGACAACGACCGCGTCGCCATCACTTCCGTCGCCACCTCCATTACCACCGCCACCGCCTTCGAGCGCGTCCTCCCCGGCGCAGCCGCCCACTGCAATCGCCATCGAAAATACCGCCGCCAGCAAAATCAGCTTCTTCGTCCTTGATCCCATCACCTATTCTCCTCCTTTGTGTTCCGTTCTCCGGTCATACGTCCTCACGCCTCATGCCTTCGTCTTGATGGCAGCCTCCTTGCTTTGCGCCTGCAAGCCGTCGGAGACCACGCCGCTTTGCAGGCGAGAGAGCGAGAACTCCGTCAACAAGGAAAGAGCCGCCACGAGTATCGCCCCGGCGAGCACCTGTGTGAGGTCTTGCTGGGCGAGTCCGTCAATGATGTACCGTCCGAGGCCGCCGAGGCCGACTATGGCGGCGAAGGTCGCGGTCGCGACGATCTGCACGGCGGAGGTCCGGATGCCCGCCATGATGATCGGGAGCGCGACCGGTATCTCGACGCGACGGATCACCTGCCACCCGACCATGCCCATCCCCTCGGCGGCCTCGCGTATCTTCGGATCCACGGATCGAATGCCCGCGTACGTGTTCGTCACTATCGGCGGGGACGCTAGCGCCACGAGCGCCACGATCACGGGCAATATCCCGATCCCCGCGACGAGAACCGTGAGGAGGATGATCCCGAAGGTCGGCACCGCCCGCGCGGAATTGAGCACGTTTATGACCACCGCTCCCCCACGTCCCGTATGGCCTATGAAGATCCCGATCGGGAGCGCGACCACGATGGACACGAAGATAGCGATGAGCGAGTACCACACATGCTCCAGAATCCGCGTCGGAACCCCGGCGGAACCCTGCCAGTTGACGGGATCGAGGAACCATGCGACGAGGTCGGTAATTATGCCCACGCCGTCAACTCCTCGCTCTCTTCCACGGGGTGAGGGCGCGCTCGATGCTTAAGAGGCCCAAATCCGTGGCGACCGCGAAGGCGACGGCGAGCGTCAGGCCGACGATGAGCGGGGTGGGGAACTGGCGTTGGAAGCCGTCGAGCATCAGGCGTCCGAGACCTCCCTGGCCGATGAGGGATGTGATCGCGACGTAGGCTATGGTGTTGACGGTCGCGATCCGCAGCCCGGCCACGATGACGGGCAATGCCAGCGGCAACTCGATCTTGAACAATCGGCGCGTTCGCCTGTAGCCCATCGCCTCCGCCGATTCGCTCACGTCGCGGGGTACGCTTGCGAGTCCCTCGACGGTGTTCCGGATCAAGATCAGAAGCGTGTACAGCGTCAGCGGAATGATGGCCGTCGCGCTGGACAGGCCCGTAAACGGGATCATGACGACGAACAGCGCGAGCGTCGGAATCGAGAACAAGACGCCCGTCATCCCAAGCAGCGGCGAATACAGGTTGGGCCAGCGGATGGCGACCAAAGCCAGCGGAAACGCGATCAAAAATCCGAAGCTCACGGGGAGGACGGTCAGGAAGACATGCTCTTGGAACTGCGCCCAGATGGTATCCAGGTTGCTGGAGATCCACGACCAATCCAGAACCTGGGCGAGGGGGATCCGATCCATCCCCTACTCCAGCCCCTGTGAAAACGTTTCCTGTGTGATGACTCCCTCGTAGCGACCCTCTTCGTCCACCCTGACCACCGCCCCATTCGGCGACTCGACCATCGTATCCAGCGCGGCCCGCAACGAATCGCTCGGCGCTACGACTTCACGGAACGGCTTCGGCGAGACATCGCCCACCTTCCCACGCTCTTCGAGGTCTTTTACGGGGAGCCACCCTTCCACCCGGCGATCCGCATCGAGGACGAACACCCAGTTCGCGCCAAACTTTCGCGCCTCTTCGGAAGCCCGGTCTGCCGTGTCGTCCGCCGAGACGCATGGCCCGGATCCCGCCTCGACCTTCGAGGTGGGGATGAGGGCGAGCCGCTTGAGATTCCGTTCGGGGCCGAGGAAGTCCACGACGAAGTCGTTGGCGGGCGAGGCGAGAAGCTCCGTCGGGGTGGCGTACTGCTCGAGAACTCCTCCCTCGCTGAAGACCGCGACGCGGTCGCCCATCTTTATGGCCTCGTCTATGTCGTGGGTGACGAAGAGGATGGTCTTGTGAAGCTCTCGTTGCAGCCGCAGAAATTCATCCTGCAAAAGAGAGCGCACGATCGGGTCAACGGCCCCGAACGGCTCGTCCATGAGCATCACGGATGGGTCCGCCGCCAGCGCGCGGGCAACCCCGACCCGCTGTTGCTGGCCGCCGGAAAGCTGCCCCGGATACCGTTCGGCGACGTTCTGCGAGAGGCCGACGGTCTCGATGAGCTCGTCCACCCGCTCGCGGGTTCGTTGCTTCTCCCAGCCGATGAGGTTCGGGACCGTTGCGATGTTCTCTGAGATGGTGAGGTGGGGGAAGAGTCCGACCTCCTGGATGACGTAGCCG
>JBOHBL010000469.1:0-1394 GCA_050698295.1 Rubrobacteraceae bacterium
CTTCTATATCGTCGAGCAGTTCGGCGGTGTCTTCGGTGGCGGGGCTGTCGGAATCGGCTATGTCCCCCGCCCCGACCAGAATGCGGTTCCCGGACGGTCCCCGATCCAGGGCGGCAAAGAAGGCCACAGTTCCCACAACCACCGCCACAACCGCGACGATCCACCTCACGTTACGCATCTCCGTTCATCTCGCAGATCAGCGAATCCCCTTCGCCGAAGCTCCATTATAGGGTAGCCGCCGGACCCTTCTTCGCAAAGTATTCCATTGATCTTATAAAAATCACTCATTTGAGTGATGTATGCGGCCCCGGCCACGGCTAGACTGATCCGATGCGGTTTCGCGGGTCTGTTGCCAGGGCGAGAGGAAGAACAATGACAAACATCACTGCCGTTTTTGGAAGGGATCGAACCCGGAGGGCGCGTGTGGTCTGGATCCCGTTCTGGATCGTCGTCGTCATCGCCTTGACAGCGATCTCGGGCGCCGCCCACGGAGACGCTCAGGCGCAGACGGCAGACATCGGCTCGCGAGGCCCCTCCTTCTCGGCGAACGGAGTGGACTCCCCCACCCGCGACAAGCCACAGAGCAAGCTCTGGTTCAACGACGGTTCCTGGTGGGGCGTCCTCTTCGACAAGACCTCGGAAGAGTTCCGCATCCACCGATACGACGAGGTCGCCCACGCCTGGACCGACACCGGCGCCACCGTCGACGAGCGAAACAACTCGCTGGCCGACGCCCTGTGGGACGGAAACCACCTCTACGTGGCCTCGGCCGGGACCAGAAAGGCCAACGCCTCCGACAGCGGTCGTTTCTCGCGCTACAGCTACGACCCCACCAGCGACACCTACACCCTCGACGAGGGTTTTCCAATCACCGTGACCGAGGGCGGGATGGAGGCCATCGTGTTGGAGAGGGACACTACGGGGCAGTTCTGGGTCACCTACACGAAGGGCAGCGAGGTATTGCTAAACCACTCGCGCGGCGACGCCAAAGAGTGGGGAGAGCCGTTTGTCCTGCCGATGGCGGGCGCGAACAACGTGGACCCCGACGACATCTCCTCGGTGGTAGCCTTCGACTCCAAGATCGGGGTGATGTGGTCCAACCAGACCGACGAGGCGATGTACTTCGCCACCCATAACGACGGTGAGCCGGACAGTGTGTGGCAGCTTCAGACTGCCAACCAGGGGCCGGGGGTCGCCGACGACCACATCAACCTCAAGTCGTTGCAGTCCGATGCGAGCGGCCAGGTCTTCGCCGCCGTCAAGACCGAGATGGACAAGACGGGGAGGCTCGACGCGCCCCAGATCTTCCTCATGGTGCGGGGACTCGACGGGGAGTGGACCACCCACGTCTTCAGTCGAGTCGCGGACGGGCACACCCGGCCGATCGTCATGAT
>JBOHBL010000470.1:0-3517 GCA_050698295.1 Rubrobacteraceae bacterium
GAGCAAATCCTACGAGAGCGTCGAAACGGCGGTGAAAGCCGGAGCCCGGGCCGCCCTGATGGGGGCGCGGGGCAACTCCGGTGTGATCCTCTCGCAGATGATCCGGGGCGGTTGCGAGGTTCTCGCCAAACGCGCCACCTTCACCGCCGGAGACTTCGCCGACGCCCTCGACGGAGCCCGCGAACGCGCCTATTCCTCCACCCGCCAGCCCGTCGAAGGCACGATGCTCACCGTGATAAAAGACGCCGCGACCGCCGCTCGCGAGGCGGTAAAGGAGAAAGGCTCGGACCTCCCCTCGGTCGTCAAAGCGGCGGCGAAAGAAGCCCACGCTTCCGTGAAAAGGACGCCCCAGAAACTCGCGGTGCTAAAAGACGCGGGCGTCGTGGATGCGGGAGGACTCGGGGTAGCCGTGATCCTCGACGGACTCTACGCTTGTTTGAGCGGACAGAAAATAGAGGAGCCGGACGAAGAGGAGAACGACGCGCCGGACCTCGACGCCATTCACGCCGACGAAGAGGCGTGGGGATACTGCGCCGAGTTCATCGTGACGGGTTTTTCGGGGGACGCGGAGGAGTTCGAGGAGGAAATTCATGCTTCGGGAAAGAGCGTGCTCGTGATTTCCGACGACGATCTGGTGAAGGTGCATTTGCATACGCAGGACCCCGGAGAAACCCTCTCGTACGCCGGACGCTTCGGGAGACTCATGGGAGTCAAGATCGACGACATGGAAGCTCAGGTGAGTTCGAGGGCCGGGGAAGCCCCGGTTTCCGCGGAGCTTGCCGTCGTGGTGGCGAGCCGGGGCGATGGGAACCGCGGGCTCTTCGAGGCGATGGGAGCGTCGGTCATCGAGGGTGGGCAGGGAGCGAACCCGAGCGCGCGGGACTTCGCCGACGCGGTCGAGGCGACCGGAGCGAAATCCGTCATCCTGCTCCCGAACAACAAGAACATCGTCCCGACGGCGGAGCAGGTCGGGGAACTGGTCGAGGCCGAAGTCCACGTCGTCCCGACGAAGACGATAGCTTCCGGGCTGGCGACGATGGTTGGTTTCGACGCAGAGGGCGAGGAAGTTTTCGAGGAGATGGAAGAGATCCTGGAGCATCTGAGATACGCGGAGGTCACGAGGTCCATTCGGGACGCGAACGTGAACGGACGCGAGATCCCCGACGGAGCGTACATCGGCCTCCTCGACGGCGAACTGGTCGCGGTGGAGCAGAGTCTCGAAGAGGCATCTTTGAACACGGCGAAGCTCATGCTCTCCGACGGCGCGGACCTCGTGACCCTGCTGCGCGGTGAAGGACTCTCCGACGAGGAACTGGAGTGGGTCGTGAGAGAGATCGAAGCCCTCGACGAAGACATCGAGGTGGACGCGAGAGACGGTGGGCAGCCGCTCTATCCTTTGCAGATGGTGGCCGAATGACCACTGCCATCGTCACGGACTCGACGACGAGTTTGCTCCCTGGGGTTCTGGAGCGTCCGGACGTGCGGGTCGTGCCGCTCTCCTTTCACTTCGGCTCCGAGGAGAGCTACAAGGACAAGGTCGAGCTTTCGAACGAGGAGTTCTACGAGCGGCTGCGCGAATCGGAGGAGTTCCCGACGACCTCGCAGCCCCCCGCCGGGGCTTTTGTCGAGGCGTATGAGGAACTCGACGCTTACGACGACATCCTGGCTTTGACCGTTTCGTCGAAACTCAGCGGGACTTACGAATCGGCGACGACGGCGGCGGAGATGGTCCAGCGTCCCGTGGAAGTGGTGGATATGCGGAGCGCGGAGCTTGGTTCTGGTTTGATCCTCCGCGAGGCGTTGAGGGTCATCGACGACGGAGGCGAGTTCCGGGAGGCGAAACGCGCCGCCGAGAATGCCGCCAGAAGGGTCGAAATCTTCTTCGCGGTCGGGACGCTCGAGTATCTGGCGAAGAGCGGTAGGATCGGACGGGCGCAAAAGCTCGTCGGGACGGCGCTCGACATCCGGCCCGTGCTGACGCTGGAGGACGGGGAGATCGTGCCGTTCAAGCGTCTGCGGGGCCGCAAGCGCCAGATGAGCGCCATCGTCGAGCAGCTCGAGCCCGCCGCTGCGGCGGGAAAGACGCTCTTTTTCGGTCACGTGGACGCCGCCGAAGCCCTCTCCGAACTCGCCGAGAGACTGGAGACCGAAGAGCGACTCGTCGTGGAGATAGGCGGCGTAGTCGGTTGCCACGTCGGGCCGGGCACTTACGGGGTCGCCTGTCTGTGAGGGAGCTTGTCAGCCAGTCAGCATGTCAGCCGGTCAGCTACTGATCCTGGAAATTTGGTAGCAGACGCGATACTCCCGCCCGGTCGAACCACCCTTTCGGACCTCCGTTCGCTTCCTGTCCGGGATCTCCCCGGCGTCGGGCCGCGTATCGAGAGGGCGCTGAAAGAGCTTGGGATAACGTCTCTCGCGGATCTGGTTTCTCATTATCCGTTCCGTCACGAAGACCTCTCGAACGTGAAGAGGATATCGGACCTGCGCGTTGGCGAGCGGGCGACGGTTTTCGCTCGCGTGGTGAACACGAAGCCTATCGGGAGGCCGGTTCGCGGACGTTCTCCGGGGTTTTCGGCGCAGCTTTATGACGGGACGGGGTATATTCCGGCGACGGTCTGGGGGAGGAGTTGGCTGCGGAACCAGCTTCAGCCGGAGACTCGGGTCGTCGTGTCGGGAGAGGTCCAGAGGAAGTATGGGATCCAGATAGCCGCCAAAAGCGTCGAGATCGTGGAGGACGAGGGGGGCGGTCCTCATGCCGGGCGGTTCGTACCCGTTTACCCGGTCAACAAGAATATTCAGGCGCGGAGGATGCGGACGCTCATCCACCGCGCCCTCGACGAGGCCGGCCACATCCTCGACCCGCTTCCGCTCGAAGTCTTGCTCCGCCACGAACTCCCAAACCTCGACGACGCGATCCAGGAGGTCCACTTCCCGCAAGAGAAAGGGTCCCTCAAAGAGGCGATGCGGCGTCTCGTCTTCCACGAGCTTTTCATCATCCAGGCGGCCCTGGCGGCGAGGAAGGCTCGCATCGAAGAAACGGAAGAAGGACGAAGCCGTGTGGGGAACGGAACGCTCCTCAACCGGTTCGTCGGGAACCTGCCGTTTGGTTTCACTGCGGCGCAGGAGCGGGCCATCGGGGAAGTCCTCGAAGACATGCGTTCGGAGCGTCCGATGCGGCGTTTGCTTCAGGGGGATGTCGGGAGCGGGAAGACGGCGGTCGCGGTCGCGGCGATGCTCACGGCGGTCGAGGCGAGGGGGCAGGCGGCGATCATGGCTCCCACCGAAGTCCTCGCCGAACAGCACTATCTGTCGATATCGAAGGACCTGGAAGAGTTGCCCGTCGAAGTCGCGCTGTTGACGGGTTCTCTCGGGGCCGCCGAAAGGCGCGTCGCCCACGAGAAGATTCAGAACGGCGAGGCTCACGTCGTGGTCGGGACCCACGCCCTGATCCAGAAAGGCGTCGAGTTCGACGACCTCTCCCTCGTCGTCGTGGACGAGCAGCACCGTTTCGGCGTCG
>JBOHBL010000471.1:0-3813 GCA_050698295.1 Rubrobacteraceae bacterium
AAAGCCCCCCGGCGGACTCCGACGGCCCTGTGAACTCCACTATCAGGCCGTCCAGCCTCGGGAACTCGAGCGCCTCCCGCCAGTGCCGGGCGCTGGCGGCGAAGGCGAACCCAGCCTCCAACTCCTCGTCGAACACGAACGGACCGCTCCCGACGGGCTCCTCCATGAGAGCCAGAGAGGCGAGGTCTTCTTTCCCGTAAACGTGTTCGGGCAGCACCGGCGCCGTCAGCAAAGTCCGCCACTCCGCGTAGGGTTCGGCGAAGACGAGCCTTACGGTTTTTCGTCCCTCCGTCTCGACCTCTTCGAGATTGGAGAAACCGGAGTAGAGCGCGGAGACGCCTCCATCCCCGGCGAGTTCGGCGGCCCGTCCGTAGGTCCATTTCACGTCGGCGCTCGTGACGGGCTCTCCGTCGGAGAACGCGGCGTTCTCGCGCACCCGCAGCTCTATGGTCATCGGTTCGAGGCTCAAGGTCCCGTCTCCGTAGGACGGCATGCCCTCGGCAAGGGACGGCCTGTACTCGGACTCAGGACTCAACGTCAAAAGACCCTCGAAAACCAGGCCGTTCAACGCCTCCGCGCCCTCGCACCCCGGCACGTAGGGGTTCAGGCATTCGGGCCGGGCGGAGATTGGAAGCGCGAGTCGGGCCGTCCCGCCCTGCCCGACCTGGCTCACCGGCTCCTCCTCGCGCGGCTCGACGTAGCGAGGCGGCTCGTCCGTGACCTCCGAACCCCGCTCCCCCAACGCCACGAAAGCGAAGACGGCGAGCAAAGCCGCGAGCAACCCCATGACGACGAATGTCCTGACCTGCGCCATGCGGGTTAGTGTACCCGCTATGAGAGGTTTCAGGTATAGGCTACAGGTCTCAGGTTTCAGGTAAAAGCCGTGGTCGGCGCGCCGGGCATCGAACACCACACCCGTCGGAAAAGCGATGCTCGGGTTCGGGGTGCGCGGATGCGAGGCGGTTCGTATACCGCCAGACCTGATGCCCGATGCCTGAAGCCTCTAAGGAGCGGCGTCGGTGGAATCTTCGATCTTCTGTCCGTCCATGACCGGGAAGAAACACGCGGCCCGATGGTCGCCGCTCTCGTACGTCCGCAGGGTCGGCGTGTTCTCCTTGCAGTAGTCCCGGGCGCGGGGACAGCGGGTGTGGAAAGGGCAGCCGCTCGGCGGGTTCGACGGGGAAGGCACGTCGCCCTGGAGCACGACGCGACGACGCTCGCGTTCTTTTTCGGGATCCGGTATTGGGATGGCCGAGAGGAGGGAAGCCGTGTACGGATGACGCGGTTCGTTGTAGAGCGTGGCCCGGTCGGCCACCTCGACGACCTTGCCCAGGTACATCACCGCCACCCGATCCGAGATGTGCTTTACAACCGACAAATCGTGGGCGATGAAGACGTAGGTCAGGTCGAACTCTCTCTGGAGGTCCTGCAAAAGGTTCACGACCTGAGCCTGGATCGAGACGTCCAGGGCCGAAACGGGCTCGTCGCAGATGATCAGCTTCGGGTTCAAGGCTATCGCTCTCGCCACCCCAATCCTCTGCCTTTGTCCCCCCGAGAACTCGTGTGGATAGCGGTTGTAATGCTCGGGGTTGAGCCCGACTATCTCCAAAAGTTCCTGAACGCGGCGTTTCCTGTCACCCTCGATCTTGTGCGTCTTCAGGGGTTCGGCGATGATGTTCCCCACCGTCATGCGCGGATTCAAGGAAGCGTACGGGTCCTGAAAGACTATTTGCATGTCCCGCCGAACGCGGAGCATGTCTTTCCGCCCCAGCTTCAGAATGTCGCGTCCCTCGAAGTTCACCTCGCCTTCGGTCGGCTCCAGGAGGCGCAGTATCATGCGCGCCAGCGTACTCTTTCCACATCCCGACTCCCCGACGAGCCCCAGAGTCTCCCCCTTTTTGACGGCGAGGTCCACCCCGTCCACGGCCTTCACGTGACCGACCGTGCGCTTCAAAACCCCGGCTTTTATGGGGAAGTGCATCTTGAGGTTCTTCGCTTCGAGGAGGTTCCCGTTCGGGCTCCCGTTCGTTTCGCTCATCTTTCGACTCCCAGTTCCTCATCCACGCGGTGTTTGCTCGATTCGAGTTCGTCCAGCGAAAGGATGCAGGCCGCCGTGTGTCCGGGACGCTTCTCTTCGAGGTTCGGATCTATCTCTTTGCACTCGTCCTTCGCGAATGGGCAGCGGGGCGAGAAATTGCAGCCTTCGGGAAGGAATATCAGCGAAGGCGGCTGGCCCTTGATCGGGAGCAGCCGAACCTCCCCAGCGGTGTCGAGGCGCGGCAAAGAGCGCAAGAGCGACCACGAATACGGCATCAGTGGGTCGTAGAAAACCGGGTCGGTGGGGCCTTGCTCGACGGCGCGTCCGGCGTACATCACCATCACCTTGTCCGCCAGTTGCGCCACCACTCCCAAATCGTGCGTGATCATCACTATCGCGGTGCCGTACTTGTCTTGAAGGTCGATCATCAGTTCGAGGATCTGGGCCTGGATCGTCACGTCGAGGGCGGTGGTCGGTTCGTCGGCTATCAGCACCTTTGGATTGCAAGACAAACCCATCGCGATCATGGCCCGCTGGCGCATCCCGCCGGAGAACTGGTGCGGATACTCGCGAGCGCGCTGCTCTGGGTTCGCGATCCCCACATCGCGCAAAACCTGAACGGTCTTCTCCTTCGCCTCGGCCTTCGAGACCTTTTGATGGATACGGATGGCTTCGGAGATCTGGTTCCCAACGGTGAAGACAGGGTTCAAACTCGTCATGGGGTCCTGGAAGATCATGGCGATGTCGTTGCCGCGTATCTCCTGCATCCTCTTCTCCGAAGCCTCCAGCAGGTTCTGCCCCTCGAAGAGTATCTCCCCCTCCGGGTACTCTACGGGCGGCTTCGGGTTTAGCTGCATTATGGATAAGGCGGTCACGCTCTTCCCGCTCCCCGACTCCCCGACTATCCCCAGAACCTCGCCCGGTTCGAGGGAGAACGACACCCCGTCAACGGACTTCACCACCCCGTCCTGGGTTTTGAAATGGGTTTTCAGATTATTCACTTCGAGCATTGCCATGATTTATTACCTCGCAATTCTAGCGATAGCTTTCTCGCCGGTGGGCGACTTTCAGTATTTCCACGATCCGCTGATCATCGTCTATGCCATAGATGATTCTGTAATCCCCGACTCTGATCCTCCCGGTCTCTCAACCTCCGGCAACCCGTCGGGCGAGGGTTATCGGCGAGGCTGTCGGTCGCCCGGATCACACGCCCGTGAACGCTTTCCGGGAGCCTCGCGACGGCCCTCCGCACCTTGCGTTTGAAAACGATCTCATACAAGCCCTTCTCGCTTGAGTTGCGCCCACTCTTCCTCGATCTCTTTCTTCGCCCGCTCCCACGGAATGAGCTCGTCCTCCCCGCTCTCGATCTCACGCCGAGCCTCTTCCGCCGCCCGAGCGTCCTCAAGCTCGTCCATGATGCGCTCGAACTCCTCGATGTCGAGGATGACGCCGACGCGCTTGCCGTCCGCGTCGGTCACGTACTGTATGTTCTTGTTTCGCTCTTCTTCGGGCATCGCCATATTCTATTCGACTGCTTTCGGGTCGAGGGCGTCGCGGAGGCCGTCACCGAGGAAGTTCACGCACAGAGCGGTTATGACGATCATGGCTCCGGGGAAGACGGTGAGCCACCACTGGGTGGTCATCGATGAACGCGAGCTGTCGAGCATGTTGCCCCACGAAGGCGTCGGGGGCTGGATGCCGAAGCCCAGGAAAGAGACCGCGCTCTCCAGCAGTATCGCCAGCGCGACGTAGAGCGTGGCCTGGACGACCAGGAC
>JBOHBL010000472.1:0-4147 GCA_050698295.1 Rubrobacteraceae bacterium
CTGTCGCCCATCCGCCGGTCGTATACCTTGTAATCGGCCTCTGGTTGCTCTTTCGCCTCAAGATGGGCGACCGAGGCTTTTCGGACCACCTCGTCCGGGGTGTCTCCGGCTTCGATCAGGGCCACCCCGATGTCCGCTCCGAGGAAGACCTCCAGTTCGTCGAGCAAAAACGGCATGTTCGGGTAGACCCTCTGCCCCTTCTCGATCATTTCCCGAGCCTCTTCCATCCCGGATAGTCCCCGGAGCAACGCGGCGAACTCGTCGCCGCCGAACCGGGCCACCTCTCCTTCGCCCTCGAAGAACTCGCGGACGTGACCGGCGACGGCGGCCAGCAGACGGTCCCCCGCCTCGCGGCCCAGCGAGTCGTTGACTTTCGCAAAGCCCCGGAGGCTGAGTATCACCATCGCCGACGTTCCAGAGTGAATCTCTTCGAGGGCGTTTTCGAGGCTCTCCATAAAGCTCGCCCGGTTCGGGAGTCCCGTCAGATCGTCGAGGTAGGCCAGCCGGGTTATCTTCGACTCGAACTCCCTCCTTTCGCCGATGTCTCGCACGAAGCAGATCACCTCCCCGGAGCCACTCCCCACCATGCGCGCCTCGCGATGGAACTCCTCCTTTGGAGTCGTGATCGTGTACTCGAACTCGCTCCTCTCGCCCGTGTCCAGGGTCTCGGAGATGGCCCGCATGAATTTGGCGGCCACGTCCGGGGGCAGGGTCTCTCCCACGGTTTGACCGAGGAAACCCTCGCGAGAGCCGTAGAGCCTGAAATCTTCGTTGACGTGGACATCCAGATACGTCCCGACCCGGTCGTAGCGGAAGACGACGTCGGGGATGGCCTCGAGGACCGAGCGGTTCCGAGCCTCCATCACGCGCAGTTCCTTCGACATCTCGCTCTGCTCGGTGACGTCGCGGGCGAAGCAGATCACCTCGTCGGGACCGCTCGGGACGATGCGGGCCTCGAAGTGGAGGTCTCCCTCCGGCACCGTCAGCTCGTACTCGAAGACCTGCATCTCGCCGGTGTCGAGGGTCGCGGCTATCCAGTCGAGGATTTGGCCGCAAAGCTCCGGAGGCAGGACGTTTCGGAGGTTTTTTCCTACGATATCTTCGCGGGGAGCGTAGAGTTTCCCTTCGTTGGAGGCGTGAAGATCCAGGTAGTCGCCGTCGCGGCTGTAGCGAAAGACGAGGTCGGGGATCGACTCCAGGATCACGCGGTTGCGCGCCTCGCTCCTCCTCAACTCTTCCATCGCCCTGTTTCTCTCGCTCACGTCCCGGACGATGGACATCGAGAACCTCCCGCCGTCCATCTCGACCGTGACCGGCTCTTCGGAAGGATCAAAGCCCACCTTTGTGATGCGCAGGCCGATCAGTTCTTCGCGCGAGCATCCGAGGCTCTCGCAGGCTCGCCGGTTGGCGTCCACGATCTCCCCCGACCGGTCGGTTATGAGGATGGCGTCGGCGGCGCGCTCCACGAACGCCCGGAAACGCCTCTCGCTCCGCTTCAACCTTCGCCAGTGGACGAAAGCCAGAGAGACCGCAACGAAGATCACACCGGCCATCAGCGCATCGAAACGCCAGTGTTCTTGCCCGAAGAGGTCGAGCCTCGCAAAGACGAAGAGCCCGGCGGCGAGCAGGGCCAGAGCGATCCACCCGACCCTCGACGGACCCCGCAAGGTCCTCATCCCTTTTTGGAAACGCCTGCGTACTCGCGAAAAAGTCACCGCGATGCCTCCGGTGCCTCGAATTTTTCATAAACCGCTCTTGCCACAGGTCAGGACTCCACTTGCTTGTCTCCGCAATCAATGTTTATCGGCGCAAGAGCGGATATTCTTTAGCTTTCGCGCAACACCCGCCGATCACCCGAACCGGGATCATCCGAAATACGCGCCTTTCAGAGCCGTCGTCGCCGAGCGCGAATACCTCGCGGCGTAGGCCGGGGCTTTGGTAACGCCCTTCCTGAACTTCTTCCTCCTCGCGAACTCCTTCGGCTCGACGGAGGTCAGGATGCGACCCTCCTGGAAGTCGAACTTGAGAACGTCGCCGTCCCGCAAACGACCGATGATGCCATCCGAAGCGGCCTCCGGTGAAAAAAGCGAGACCCACGTGCCCGGAGCTTCCTCCGGCGCGAGCCCATCGGTGAAGACCGTGACCTCTTCAGAGAACTCCGCGTCCTCGATGGCTTCCGCCAGCTCTTCGAGGCTCCGAAGCCCCGGAGCCCCGCACGGGCCGCAGCCGCGAACCACGACGATGGACCCGCTTTCGACCTCGTCCGCGGCAACGGCGTCGGCGGCCTCTTCTTCCGAGCCGAAGACCCTGCATTCGCCCTCGACCTCCGAGACTTTCTCCGGCGAGAGACATGCCGCCTCCGCTCCCGAAGCGCGCCCGCTCACGAGCGAAAATCTCCATCTCTCGTCCTCCGGCGGAGAGTCCGAGGGGCGAGCATGAGCTTTGATCCCCCCATCCACCGTCCGGGCGTCGCGGAGGTCATCGCCGATGAGGTCCAGAACGCCGGGCAATCCATTCTCCTCGAACCACTCGGAATAAACCGACGTCACCACCGGAGTCTCCGGAGCGAGGACCCGAAGCATGCGGTCGAAGCCAACCACGTTCGCTTCTCTCGCAATCGCCGCGAGATGCACCAGAAGCTCCGGCCCGCCCCCGACCGTGAGCCCGACCCGCGCGGCGTTCGCGGTCGCGAAGTTGTCCACCAGCCTCTTCGCCCGTGGCTTTTCCTCCCGGCCCAACCTCACCGCGACCTCCACCGCATCCCCGTCGAGCGGCGAAACCCCAAGCCCGGCGAAAGCGGCGGCGAAAGGAGACTCCATCGGCGACGCGAGGCAAACCGCCGGAATCTTCGAGCGAACTGCGGCGATCAAAGCTCCGGCAAGCTCCTCCGAAGAGTCCGCGTCGAAGAGCAGGGCATCGAGGTCCAGAAAAGAGATATCTATCTCCAGGCGATCCGAGACCCACTCCCTCGCCAGCGCAACCCCCCAATCATCCGGGCGCTCCGGCAGGTGGACAGGAACGGCCTTGCCCCCCGCCTCGCCGATTCGATCCACAAAACCGGAGTCGTCGGACAGTACGCCGATGCGCGGCGATGACACCACGTCAGGAATTCAGCTTCTCCAGGATGAGCTTCCTCGCCTGACCGCCGTCGGCGTTGCCGCGGGTGGCCTTCATCACCTGCCCGATGAGGAAGCCGATGACTTTCTGATCTCCACCCCTTACGCGCTCGGCCTCGTCCGGGTTGCCGGCGATGACTTCTTCGATGACCCCCTCCAGCTCGTCGCCACCGGTCTGGGCGAGCCCTTCACGCTCGACGACGGTGGAGGCTTTGTCCCCGCTCTCGAAGACTTCCGCCAGCACCGTTTTCGCGGCGGAACGGGAGACGGTCCCGTTCTCGATGAGGTTTATAAGCTCGACGATGTGGCTCGGTTCGACTTTCGAGCCGGATATTTCGAGGCCGGCTTCGTTTGAGAGGGCGCGGAGGTCGCCGGAGACCCAGTTCGCCGCCTGCTTCGGGTCGGTCTGTTTAGCGACTTCTTCGTAGAACGCGGCGAGATCCCGGTCGGCGGTGAGAACACCCGCGTCGTACTCGGAGAGATCATAGCTCTCCACGAACCGCCGCTTCATCTCGGCGGGCAGCTCCGGTAGCCGGCTCCTTATCGCTTCGACCCATTCGCGGGAGAGTTCGAGGGGAAGCAGGTCAGGCTCGGGGAAGTAGCGGTAGTCGTGGGCGTATTCCTTGCTGCGAAGCTCGTGGACTTCGTCGGTCGTGGGGTCGTAGTGGAGGGTAGTCTGCTCTACGCGCCCACCGCCTTCGAGGATCTCCCGCTGACGCGCAAGCTCGGCGGCTATTCCCCTCTCGACGAAGCGGAAGGAATTCATGTTCTTCAGCTCGGTCTTCACGCCGAAAGAGCCGTCGGGGTTCCTTATGCTCACGTTCGCGTCGCAGCGGAGCTGGCCCTTCTCCATGTCCGCTTCCGAGACCCCGATGGCCTGCAAGATGGCTTTGAGCTGGTTCGCCGTCGCTCGCGCCGCTTCGGGGGACGGGATATCCGGCTCGGTGACTATTTCCATGAGTGGCGTACCGCCGCGGTTGAAGTCGATAAGCGAGCCGATCGAGCCGTGCATCCGGCCCGAGGAGCCGACG
>JBOHBL010000473.1:0-7827 GCA_050698295.1 Rubrobacteraceae bacterium
GGAATAAAGAGCGGACTTCGGACGGTGTGGAGTCTCGGAGTCGTGATCTTCCCGGTCACGTTCGTCGTCTCCGTTCTCCAGTACACCGCCGTTTATGACGTTCTTCTTTCGTGGCTCGCGCCTGTGATGGGCCTCTTCGACCTTCCGGGCGGGGCGGCGGTGCCGCTCGTCCTCGGAAACCTCGTCGGGCTTTACGCGGGCGTCGGGGCGATGCTCGCGATGGAACTCACGGTGAAGGAGGTTTTCACGCTCGCGCTCATGCTTTTTTTCTCGCACATGCTCCCGGTCGAGGCGGCGGTGTGCCGGAGGGTCGGGGTGAGCGCGGCGCTCGTGATCTCATTCCGGCTCGTCCTCGCGATCGTCGCGGGCCTCGCCGTCGGATCTTTTTGGAACGGTGGAAACGAAGTCGCCCGGTACGGACTCGTCGCGCCGTCCGAGAGCGAGCCATCGGGATGGATCGAAATATCCGTGAACGCGCTTCAAACCGCGAGCGTCGGCGTTTTACAATTGGCGCTCATCGTCATTCCGGTGATGATCGGGATACAAACATTGAAAGACCTCGGCGCGTTGGAGAGGTTCGGAAATGTGATGAGACCGCTCATGCGACCGCTCGGGATCGCGCCGAGGGGATCGGTCACGATGGCCGGAGGCTTGACTTTCGGGCTGGCGTTCGGGGCGGGGATCATCATGGAACAAGCGCGTGAACAAAAATTCACGAAGCGCGAAATAACGCTCATCGTCCTCTTTCTCTCGGCGTGCCACGCCGTCGTCGAGGACACGCTCATCTTCGTCCCGCTCGGAATAAACGTGCTTCCGCTGCTTTTGATACGGTTGACGGTGGCGATCCTTCTCATCGTCGTGATCGCCCGCCTGTGGCGCGAAGATAAAAAGGAGGACCCCGCATGACAAATCTTCGCGGCGTTTTCGCCGCCTCTCTCACCCCGATGGACGAAGAGTTGAATGTGGATGACGATGCTTTCGCCGCTCACTGCCACCGCCTCCTCGATGCCGGTTGCCACGGCCTCGCGGTCTTCGGGACCACCGGAGAAGCGAACTCGCTCTCGGAAAAAGAGAAGATATCGGCTCTGGAAAACCTCGTCGAAGCGGGAGTTCCGAAGGAAAAACTTCTTCCGGGAACGGGAGTTTGTTCTTTGACGGAGACCGTCCGGCTCAGTCGCGCCGCCATCGAGGCGGGGACGGCGGGCGTCCTCGTTTTGCCTCCGTTCTATTACAAGG
Organism: Rubrobacteraceae bacterium; assembly: GCA_050698295.1. Classification (GTDB taxonomy): domain Bacteria; phylum Actinomycetota; class Rubrobacteria; order Rubrobacterales; family Rubrobacteraceae; genus JACCWD01. The sequence goes on from JBOHBL010000473.1 coordinate 1,237, forward strand.
ACGTGACGGATGAAGGCGTGTTCCGATACTTCAGCGGGGTGATCGAACGCATCGCCGACGAGCGGCTGAGACTCTACCTGTACCACTTCCCGCAGATGACAGGCGGCGTCGGCTTCAGCCTGCCGCTCATCGAACGTTTACTCCGAACTTACCCGGACACCATCGTCGGCACGAAAGACAGCGAGGGCGACTGGAAGAGGATCGAGGAGATTTGCGGCGAATTCCCGGGTTTCGAGGTTTTCGCCGGCACCGAGCGTTTCCTCCTCGACACGCTCGAAAGCGGCGGCGCGGGCTGCATCTCCGCGACGACCAGCATAACTTCCCGTCTCGCCCGCGCTGTCCACGACCTCCACGAAGCCGGAAGAGGTAACGAAGCGAGGCAAGCTCAAAAACGCCTCACCGAACTCAGGGAAACGATGGAGCGATTTCCCGCGATCCCCGCGCTGAAGGCCGTGATGCGCCGTCTCACGGGAGAAGAAAGCTGGCGAAACCTCCGGCCCCCGCTCGTGGAGATGGAGGAGGAACGGGTCGAAGAACTTCTCGGACGGTTCCCGAAAGACGAACTGCTCTAGCCGCGGCGGGCTTTCACTTTTCCTGCTCCCTCGCGCGCTCTATGTATTTCTCGGCGGCTTCGGGGTTGTTGTAGCTCAAAGCGCCGCCGGTCAGGGGATTGTTTATCTCGTAGTGGCCGCCGGCTTCTCTGTCCACTATGACCGGGTAGAAACGGTCTCCGACCTGCTTGATCGCGTACTCCGTCTTCTCGCTCAATGCGTCTCCCTCCGTCATACGATGGGGTTGTTTTTACTACAGTGCGCTCGCGCCAAGCCGTAAGTCGGGGTTGAGGGTTGCGGTTTAACAAATATATTCGAATGGTAGGGTGAAAAGAGAAATTGCACCAAAATGTAGGGAGAAACCTTGATCCAGGTAACCGAAGAAGCCAAAGAGCTATTCCAGAATGTCGAGCATCCCGAGGGCACGGTTTTGCGGCTGGACCCGGTGCTCGACGAGAACACCGGGCAGACCCAGATCGGCATCGCGGCGGGCGAGCCGCAGGATGGGGATCAGGTCGTGGATCACGACGGCGAGGAACTACTCCACATCGCCGCCCCCGTCAGCGAGGCCCTCGACGGCAGCACCCTGAACGTCGTTGACACCCCCGAAGGTCCCGGCATCGGCATCACCACCCCTGATGCCCCGGGAGAGAACAGCACGAGCTAACCGAGCCTGAAAAGGCGCGGATTTTCACGGCCCCGTCCATTCCGGCGGGGCTGTTTTGATACCCTCTCATCATGGATCACTCCATCAGCCACGTCGTCATCCTCGGAGGCCCGGAGACGGAACCCGAGCTCCTCGCCATCGTCCTCGACGACGGAGAAGCGATTCCACTCTTCGATTCGACCGGAGAAGCGGAAGAATTCCTGAAGTCCACCGGGGACTTCGGGCGCGACTGGCACGCCATCGAGGTTTCGGCGGAGGAGCTGGTCCCGCTCCTGGAGCATCAGGAAGAAGGGGTCGAATACGTCGCCATAAGCCCGCCGCCGGAAAACTGGTCCGGCGGCATGGAAGTCCAAGTCCTCGAACGCGAGATCCTAACGGACCTGCTCAAACGCCAGGTCGAAGCCGCCAGAGACGACGAGCCGGAACCCAAACGCGGCGGTCTCCTGCGCCGCCTGTTCGGCCGCTGACCCATATCCATGAATCTAAGTCGCGGCGAGCAAGCCGTCCTCGATCTTCAGCACGGCGCGGCCCTCTTCCGCGACTTTCTTGAAGGATATGCTTCTGCGATACCGTTGATTGCGCGGGTTGGAGTACGCTTCTTCCAGTCCTTCCCTCCAGACCCTTCCCACTTCCGCGAACTGCTCGGGGCTGAGTGAATACACGTCCACGTTCTCGTAGCCGCTTTCGTACACGACCTAAGGTGTTCAATGGTCAGGTCGTGGTCCAACTTCTCCAGCCCACGAACCCGATGATACTGGTACTCGAATCCCCCGCCTTTCTTGGCGCTCTTGACTTCATGGTTGAGAAGATCGGCCCCGGAACGCAACGCGCTGCCTTTATCGTCCACCAGGATGGCGACGAGAACCTCCCAGTCTCGAAAAGGCGCCAAACCTTCCATCGGAAGGTTCCTCTCTTTATAGACCGGAGCTTTCGCTCGTAGAGGAGAGAGCATGTGCTGCGCGTAATATTCGTAGGCTTCCCTGGTTCGGCAACTCACCGACCCGACACGCTCTCCGGAGCAAACAGCTCGCTCACAGGCACGTCGAGAGCTTGAGCTATCGCGGCGATATTGTCGAGGCTCACGTTGCGTTCACCCCGCTCCACACCGCCATAGTAGCTCCGGTCGAGGCCGCTGATCATAGCGAACCTCTCTTGCGAGTAGCCTCTTTCTCTACGCAACTTGCGCGCTCGCTGCCCGAAAAGCCTGCGAATCGAAGGCTCGTCCCGCGTCGCCGCCTGATGTTGGGGGGTTGTCATCTCACCAATTAAAGTAGAAAATAAACGACTATGAGTCCACGGTTTTTAAGCACCATAAGAAAGGCTTCCTGAGATGGCGAGCTTTTATGAGCTATTCGCGGGCATTGGCCTGGTGCGGGAGGCGTTGGAGCCTCTTGGCTGGAAGTGCGTGTACGCCAACGACTTCGACGAGTCGAAGCGAGCCATATACGAAGCCAGGTTCCCCGAGTACGGAGAATTCGACGGGAGGGATCTCTGGGACGTGGACGCGAGCGGGCTTCAAAGGCCGGTGGATCTCATAGCCGCCTCGTTCCCGTGCATAGACCTCTCCCTCGCCGGGAAACGGGAAGGACTCAAGGGTCGCCATTCCGGGACATTCTGGGCGTTCACGCGAATTCTGGAGCGTCTTCGTGAGGAGGAAGCATCGCCTCGCGGATTGATGATCGAAAACGTGTCGGGGTTCCTCAGCTCCAATGAAGGACGGGACTTCGGCACAGCGGTTGGGGCGCTGAAAGAGCTAGGCTACACGGTTGACGCCGTGCAGGTGACGGCGGAGTATTTCACGCCGCAGAGCCGCCCGAGGATATTCGTGCTGGGCGTGCGGAATGACCTCGCGCCCCTGGCCATGGCGCTTCCCAACGAAAGAGAAGGGGAAAGTTGGAGGCGGGAAGTAGAATCGAACCCGGCGTTGCGACCGCGCAAGGTCCGGGACTTGATGCTCGGACGGTACCGGGCGGCCGCTCAGCCCTCCCTGCTCGAAACGGAGGACGAAGAACCAAACCTGAATTGGGGAATCGTGGATTTCCCCGAGCCTCCGCGGCGCGCGGAAACCCTGGTGGACATAATAGATTGGGAAGAGGATTCCTGGTGGAGCAAGGACCGCACGTATAAAGCCTTGAGCGAGATGGCACTGGCCCATCGCGAAAAGGTCGAAGCCATGAAAGGCGCGGGAGGAAGGCAAGCCGCAACCGCGTACCGGAGGCGCAGGAACGGGGCGAGCGTTTACGAAGTCAGAAACGATGGCGTCGCTGGATGCCTGAGGACGGCCCGCGGGGGATCGAGTACCCAGATCGTCGTTGTCGCCGAGAACGAAAAAATCAAGATGCGCTGGATGAGCCCTCGCGAATACACCAGACTCCAGGGAACCAGCTTTTCGGACGAGCTGGACCAGTTCGGAGACGCGGCTCTAAAGACAGCGTTCGGGGACGCCGTCTGCGTCCCGGCGGTGCGCTGGATCGCAGACCACGCATTCAGGAACTTGATGCCGGAAACCTGAACAAAGCCAACGCAACTCCCCTTTCTCCAAAAGACGCTCCCGGCTTTCTACAACCTTTTCATGAACACGACCTTCGACTTCCCGTCGCCGTCGTAGTTGGAATGGACGGGGACGGCTTCGCTCTCGCCGTTTCCGGGTTCGATATCGAAACCGAGGTGCTCGTGGAATGCGATGGAGGCTCTGTTGGCGGGGGAGGTTATGCAGCGGACGCGCTCGCACCCTCGTTCTCGCGTCTCGTCGAAGAACCTCTCGTAGAGAGACTTCGCGGCTCCTCGTCCTCTGTGTTCCGGGTGGACTCCGGCGAAGTGGATGTATGCTTCATCCTTTCTCGATTGCGAGACAAATCCGAGGAGGAAGGCGACGATCTCACCGTTTTCCTCGACGACGAAGCTCGTGTCCTCGAAGTGGCGGAAGAAGAGGCGCGGAAATTTCTCCGACACGGGTCTTTCCCACCATCCGTCCACGACGGAGACAATGGCGTGATGGTCGGACTCGCGGAGGTTTCTCATGCTCTCGCTCTCTCGATGGCTTCGTTGTCCACGTACTTCCACGCGACGACGGCGGTGATGAGGAGGACGCCGGATGCGGCCCACATGGGCGCGGTGAGTCCGAACCAGCGAGCGAGGAAGCCGCCGAGCAGCGCGCCGAGCGGCATGCCTCCCCAGCCAAGCAGCCGGTAGACGCTATTGACGCGACCGAAAAGTCTTTCGGGGACGATGGCCTGACGAAGAGAGACCGTGACGACGTTCCAGACCACGATGATCAGGCCGGTGAGGGCGAGCATTGCCCCCACGAGCAAGGGACTGCCTGCGCGCGCGATCACCACCCATACGAACACTTCGACCGCGACGCACAGAAACAGCGCCCGACCCGAACCGAAGAAGCGAATGATCCTCTCCGACGTCACACTCCCGACCAGTCCTCCCGCCGCGAGGGAAGTCAGAAGCAACCCGTACCCGAAGCCGCCAAGCCCGAGCACGTCCTGCGCGAAGAGGACGAGAACCCCGAATACCGCCGAAAACATCAGGTTCGTAACCCCAAGCATGACGGCCAGAAGACGCAGGAGCCGGTGTCCGTACAGCCACCGCAACCCTTCCCCGATCTCCGCCAAGAGCGTCGTCGGAGGCGCGCCTTCTTCTCTGGCCGGCCGGAACCCGCCTCGCAACGAGAACATCATCGCGGCGGCCGCGGCGAAAGCCCCGGAACCGAACAGAAAAGGAATGGCGGTGGCCACTCCGAAGAGGAAGCCACCCAGCGGCGGTCCCGCGAACTGGTTGTTGACGAGTTCGACCGCGAAGAGCCGCCCGTTCGCCTTTTCCAGATTCTCTCGTCCGGCGACCGAGGGTATGATCGCCTGCGCGGCGTTGTCGTACATCGTCTCGATGGTCCCGAGCAGAAAGAAAACGACATACAACAGCGGCAAACTCGCCCACCCGGCGAGTACCAGAAGCCCGAGCGTCCCGACGAGCGCGGCGCGGAAGGCATTGCCCGCGGCCATAACCACCCTCCGGTCGAGGCGATCCACCAGCGCGCCGGAGACGAGCGGAAACAAGAGCCACGGAAGCCCGAACGCGAAGGAGACGCCCGCAACGAGTACGGGATCCCGCGTCAACGACGCCGCCAACAGCGGGGCCGCGACGAGATACACCCCGTCGCTCAAGTTGGAGAACGCGCTCGCCGTCCACACCTTCCAGTACTGCGGCGCGATGCCGGAGAACGGAACCCTCATTCCTCGTCGTCGGGAAGCTCGGGAAGGTCGGTGAGGAAGACCGCTCCGAGAAACCCATAGACCCTCTCACCCGGCACACTTTCGAGTTCTCTAAACTCGATGACCAACTCAAGCACCCGCTCCCAAAATTCCTGGGCTCTTTCTTCCGGGATGCGGGCATGCTGCAGGGTGGAGCCTCCTATCTGCGCGTCATCCGGCCCAGGATGCGCCCACTCATCCATCGCTTGCCGGAAGAAGTCCACGCCGGGTCCTTGCAGCGCGTCCATGAACTCGAACAAACGCGCCGTCCGGCCATAGTATTTCTCCGTGAGAGCGCGCACCTTCCGCGTCCTCACCACCCGGATGAGTCCGGCGCTTTCAAGCACTTTGAGATGATGCCCGACACTCCCCTTCGGCTGCCCGAGAGCCTCGGCGAGCTGACTGGTCGTCGCGGCCTTCTCCGAAAGCAGGCTTATGATCCTCTGCCGCGTCAGATCGCCCGCCGCCTTGAACTGCTCAGGCTCCGTGACCCTGAGATAGTCCTCCAACTCATAGTCCGGCTTGCGACCGCCCACCGAACTACCTCCCCACCCGCTCGAAACCAATGAACACATGTACCCGCCACAGCCGGAAAGAAGCGAAACTCCACCTCCGCGAAGACTCGACGATGCTCCTCGCCTCAGCCTCCCGCCAAACCGCCTCCCGCATCTCCGCCTGCTCACGCTTTATCAAATCCAAACGCCCGCCCAGGTCCCCGCCAGAATGCACGTCATACCTCATTTCCGTCCGCTTGTTCCGACAATACGGTGAAAGCCGTATTGTCGGCTTAATTCGACCATTTGTCAAGGAAGTTTTCAGGGCTAAGCATCTGCAAGCTGAAGTCGGGAGGAAGGCTTTCCTCTCTGGGGGTGCGGGCATCCTGCCCGCATGAAGGAGAGCTTTTAAGCATCGCGGGCCCAGGGGCGATCCATACTCATCAAACTCAGCCTGGAGATGCTTAATACCGAATCCGGGTGGATAGTTGCGTACTCGGCGGGTTCGGGAGTCGGGGAAAGGCGAACGCGGCTCTGGGAAGGAATCAACCGGATCCGGTATTAGAGGCTGAAGTGCTGAGGAGCGAAGCGGGCTGAAAAGCGCGAAGCGCGGCGCGGGG